>DASVGA010000276.1:0-2637 GCA_036379795.1 Actinomycetota bacterium
CGATGCCGTTGACGGTGCCGTCGATGACGGTGCGGTCGAACCACGCCACCACCTGGCCCGAGCCTCGGGCGGCCATCGCCGCCCCGTTCACGACCCCGTCGATGACGTTCTGGTTGAACCAGTTCACGGCGCCCGAGAGCCCGTCACGCACGGGGTAGACGATCGCACGCATGTAGAAGGCGTCGATGTAGTACCGGCGCTCGAGCACGTTCCACAGCGGACCCATCGGCGACTGCAGCGGATCGCGTTCCCGGCGGTCCTTGTAGAGCAGGTACCCGGCGCCGAGACCGAACAACGCGCCGGCGGTCGAGAGCAGGGCGATCCACGGCACGAACACGGCCTCGTGCACCGACTCGAAGAAGACCCAGTCGCCGAAGGCCGCCCCGAGCTGCGGGGCACCGAGCAGCCCGACACCGACCGTGGCGGCGGCCAGCGCGATCAGCGGGCCGGTCATCGTGGCCGGGGACTCGTGCGGATGCGCACTGCCCTTGTAGTCGCCGAAGAACGTGAGCCGGACCATGCGCATCGTGTAGAAGGCCGTGATCACCGCGGTGACCAGGAACAGCACGAACAACCACGTCACGTGCTCTTCGTGGGCGACGACGAGCAGCTCGTCCTTGGACCAGAAGCCCGCCAGCGGGACGATGCCCGCGAGCGCGAGGGAACCGATCAGCATCGTCCAGAACGTGATCGGCATCGACTTCCGCAAGCCCCCCATGTCGCTCATGTTGTTCGAGTGCACGGCGTGGATCACCGAGCCGGCGCCGAGGAACAGCAACGCCTTGAAGAAGGCGTGGGTGAACAGGTGGAAGATGCCGGCGGTGAGCCCGAGCTCGCCGAGCGAGAGCCCGGCAACCATGTAGGCGAGCTGCGAGAGCGTCGAGTACGCGAGCACGCGCTTGATGTCGTCCTGCACGATCGCGAGCAACGCTGCACCGAGCGCCGTGATGCCGCCGATGATGCTCACGACCGTGAGCACCCATGGGTCGGCGGTCAGGAACACCTCGAACAGCCTCGCGATGAGGTAGACGCCGGCCGCGACCATCGTCGCCGCGTGGATCAGCGCCGACACGGGCGTCGGGCCGGCCATGGCGTCGGGCAGCCACACGTGCAACGGGAACTGGGCGGACTTGCCGATGGTGCCGCCGAACAGCAGCAGCGCGGCCATCGAGATGAACACGGGTGAGGCCTCGCCGAGCCCGAGCTCGTGCGTGACCTCACCGATGTTGGTCGTCGTGAAGCCGGTGGCCGCGATCAGGGCGATGATGCCGAAGGTGAACGGGATGTCGCCGATACGGGTGGTGATGAACGCCTTGATCGCCGCGTTGGAGTTCTCCTTGACCTCCCACCAATGCCCGATGAGCAGGTACGAGCAGACGCCCATGACCTCCCAGCCGACGAGCAGCTGGATCAGGTTGTTCGCGACGACCACGGTGAGCATCGCGGCGGTGAACAGCGACAGCACCACGTAGAACCACGTGAACCGCTCGTCGCCGTGCATGTAGCCGAGCGAGTAGACGTGCACGCAGAGCGAGACCGCGGTGACCACCACGAGCATGACCCCGGTGAGCCCGTCGACGAGGATGCCGAGCTCGAGGTGCAAGGGTCCGATCGTGAACCACTCGATGTGCCCCTCGAACGGCCCGCCGCCCTGCACGAAGTGCAGCAGCACGGCGAGCGAGAACACGAACGACGCTCCCACGGCCGCGATGCCGTACACGGCGCCCTTGCCCGGCGTGCGAGAGCCGGCGAACAGGATGAGCGCAGCCGAGACGAGCGGGAGCACCACGACGATCCATGCGTGCTCGACGAACCAGAGCCCCCCCGTCGTGGCCTCGTAGACCACCTCTCCCTCGGCCGCGAGCAGGCTCACCACTTGAGCAGGTTCACCTCGTCCACGTTGATCGACTCGCGCGTGCGGAAGAGCAGGATCACGATCGCGAGCCCGATGCCCACCTCGGCAGCCGCGACCGCGATCACGAACAGCGCGAAGACCTGGCCGCCCATCTTCCCGAGCGACGACGCGAACGCCACGAGGTTGACGTTGACGGCGTTCAGCATGAGCTCGATCGCCATGAGCACCATGACCGCGTTGCGGCGGGCGAGCACGCCGTACACGCCGGCGGAGAACAGCAGCGCCGAGAACATCAGCACGAGCGGAAGCCGGATCACGTCGCGTCGTCCTTGCGCGCCAACACGATCGCGCCGATCAGCGCGGCGAGCAGTAGGAACGAGACCGCCTCGAAGGGCAGCACGTAGGTGCGGAAGATCGACTCACCCACCATCTCCGTGTCGCCCTGGAAGGGCTCGAAGGCCCGGGCGTCCTGCACCGGGTAGGCCTCCTGGATCAGGAAGACGAGCCCAGCGAAGACCCCAACCCCCACCAGCGCGCCGAGCCAGCGCTGCTGGTTGTCGAGGGTGTCGCGGCCGATCGGAGCCTTCGTGAGCATGAGCCCGAACAGGAACAGGATCACGATCGCGCCCACGTAGATCAGGATCTGCACCCAGGCGACGAACTCGGCTCCGAGCAGCAGGTAGACCCCTCCCACCGAGAGGAGCGCGACGACGAGGTAGAGCGCGGCGTGCACGACGTTGCGCGCCGTCACCACCGCCACGGCGGACAGCCCGCCGACCACC
>DASVGA010000277.1:0-2353 GCA_036379795.1 Actinomycetota bacterium
CTCCTCACGCGAGAGCTGCTCGCCGAGCTCTGCGGCACGCGCGTCGAGGTCGAGCCCGACGCGCTCGAGCACCGCCGCCCGCTCGGCGGGCGTCGCCGTCGCCCACCCGGGCGCTGCGGACTCGGCGGCGTCGATCGCCGCGTCGACCTGCGCCTCGTCGGCGACGGCGAACTCCCCCACCACGTCGGAGACGTCGGAGGGGTTCACATCGGCGACGGTCGTCGCGCCGGCGACCCACTCCCCCGCGATCAGGTTCTGGTTGGCCATGGGCGCGCCAGCATACGGGAGCACCCACACGCGGCTCGAGCCTGCGCCTACCCGGTGACCGTCACGACGACCTTGCCCTTCGGGTGGCCGTCTTCGACGTATCGGAGCGCGTCGGGCACCTCCGCGAACGGAAAGACGCGATCGATCACCGGGGTCACGTCGCCGGCCTCGATCATCGCAACGAGGGTCGCGAGGTCCGCCTCGTTGCTCTCGCCTTCGACGGGCACGAGCCGCTGCGACACGAACGGTGCGACGACCTTGGCGCGCATCGCCACCCCGCCGGGACCGAACAGTCCGCCGTGTTGGGAACCTCCCACGGCCGCGAGGGTGCCCTTCGCGGTGAGCGTGCGGCGGAGCGCGCGCAGCGAGTGGGTCCCCCCGTTGTTCACGACGACGTCGTAGGTCCGGCCGGTGTCGACGTGCGGCTCGGCGGTGTAGTCGATCACCTCGACCGCGCCGAGAGAGCGGACGAGCTCGACGGCTGCCGGGCTGCATACCGCGGTCACCACTCCGCCCAGGGCTCGGGCGATCTGCAGCGCGAAGGTGCCGACGCCGCCCGAGGCCCCGATCAGCAGCACCGTGGTGCCGGGCCCGACCCGGCCGGCATCGCGGACCGCTCCAAGCGCCGCGATACCCGCCACGGGGATCGCGGCCGCCTGCTCGAACGTGCAGGTGGCCGGCATCATGGCGAGGTGGTCCGCGCGGGCCGTGGCGAGCTCGGCGAGGCCCCCGTGGAACCCGACCTCACCGAAGACGCGGTCGCCCGGGGAGAACCGCGTGACGCGCTCGCCGACCGACTCGACCACGCCCGCAACGTCGCAGCCGACGATCATCGGGCGGCGGGGCCGCCGCAGTCCGAACCGCAGCCGCACCAGGAACGGGTCGGCCCGCATCACGTGCCAGTCGGCCGCGTTGAGCCCTCCGGCGTGCACGCGCACCGCCACCTGGTCACCAGCCGGGGCCGGCGTCTCGACGTCCTCGAACCTGAGCACATCGGGAGATCCGTAACGCTCGTACACCCACGCCTTCATCGTCATCGGCTCCTTCCGTCCTCGGTTCTCCTGGCACCGTGTCACGCGGTGTCGGGCTCCACCAGAGGCGAAGGTCCCGCGCCAACGGGCCCGTCCGGTTCGGGTGCCCGGGGTGGGGGTCGAACCCACACGCCCTTTCGGGCCGGCGCTTTTAAGGCGCCTCCGTCTACCGATTCCGGCACCCGGGCTCTGCGGATGGATGCTATCGGGCCCGCCGCTACGACGGATCGACGATCCGTACCGGCTTCCGGGTACGCAGCGGCGACCGATCGCGGCCGATACGTGCTGGATGACCGGGGAAGCTCGCGCGAGGGATGACGGCTTCACCATGGTCGAGCTCATGGTGGTCGTGCTAATCATCGGCATCCTGCTGGCGGTGTCCCTGCCGACCTTGCTCGGCGCCCGTGAGCGAGCGCTCGATCGCCGGGTGCAGATGAACATCCGCAACGCCTTCCAGGTCGAGAAGGCCTACTACGTCGACGAGCGCGAGTACACCGACGACCCCAGCGAGATGGTCGCGATCGAACCGGCGCTGGACTACGTGGCTGGCGATACGCCCGTCATCGCGGAACAGGTCTACCTGCATTGGGTGCCCGCGACCGACGAGATCTACATCTCGTCGAAGAGCAACACCGGCCGCTGCTTCTATCTGAAGGAGAGCTCGGCCTCGGGCGCCGCCTACGTCACCGCCACCGCGGCGGCCTGCGGCGCCGCCGATGCCCAGACGTACGGCTCGGCCTGGTAGCGGTGCCGCGAAGATCGGGTAGCGGCGCCGCCGATGCCCAGACGTACGGCTCGGCCTGGTAGCGGCTGCGCGTACCATCGGATGCATGCGGGATCTGCGCACGCTTCCGAAGGCGGAGCTGCATGTGCATCTCGAGGGAGCGATGCGCATCCCGACCGTGCTCGAGCTCGCCGATCGCAACGGCGTGCCCGCACCTACCGGGCTCGACAGCGGACGGTGGCGATTCGACGGCTTCCTCGACTTCATCGACCAGTACATCGAGCTCTGTGGCCTCATGACCGAGCTCGACGACTTCCGGCGACTCGGCCTC
>DASVGA010000278.1:0-2158 GCA_036379795.1 Actinomycetota bacterium
ATCCTCACCTACCATGCGAGCGACGCGGCTCGCTGGCTGCTCGAGGACCGCTGACCGAGCGGAGCGCTACGACCCGGCGGGGCGCTCGGACTTGTCTCTCGGCTCCCAGACGTTGCAGGTGTAGGAAGCGTCGATGATCCCCCGCACAGGGTGGCACGTGCCCTTGGCGAGCCTCGGGAACATGTGCTTGCAGTTGCGGCATTGCACCTGCGGCGTCGGCGCCGGCTTGTAGCCGGCTTCTTCCTTGGAAAGCCCCCAAGCACGCATCGTGGTCCCCATCGTCGACCTCACGCGGGCTCGGCGCAACTCGAGGATGAAGGAAACCGCCGTCCAGCACCGGCCTGTCAACGGATAGTACTCATCCCACCTGCGGCTACCATCTGCGCGTGAGCCCGATCTCCCGGTCCGAGGAGCTGTACGAGCGCGCGCGATCGGTGATCCCCGGCGGGGTCGACTCGCCGGTGCGGGCCTTCGGGGCGGTCGGGGGCACGCCCAGGTTCATCGACCGAGGCGAGGGCGCCTCCATCGTCGACGTCGACGGCAACCGCTGCGTCGACTTCGTGCAGTCGTGGGGCGCGCTGCTCTTCGGGCACGCTCGCGCCGAGATCGTCGAGGCGGCCGTGGCCGCGGCTTCCAAGGGAACATCGTTCGGCGCACCGACGCTCGGTGAGGTGGAACTCGCCGAACGCATCGTCGACGCCGTGCCGGGGATCGAGCAGGTCCGGCTCGTGAGCAGCGGGACCGAGGCAGCGATGAGCACGATCCGGCTGGCGCGCGGCGCCACCGGTCGCGACCTGCTCGTCAAGTTCGACGGCTGCTACCACGGCCACTCCGACTCGCTGCTCGCCAAGGGTGCGGGCAGCGGGCTCGCGACCTTCGCCATCCCCTCGTCGCCCGGCGTGACCGAGGGATCCACCCGCGACACCCTGACCGCACCCTTCAACGACCTCGACGCGGCAACGGCCCTCTTCGACGAGCGGGGGGGCGACATCGCGGTCGTCATGGTCGAGCCCGTCGCCGCCAACATGGGCGTGGTGCCGCCGGAGCCGGGCTTCCTGGAGGGACTGCGAGCACTCTGCGATCGGCACGGTGCGGTGCTGGCCTTCGACGAGGTCATCACCGGCTTCCGCATCGCGTACGGAGGGGCACAGTCGCACTACGGGGTGACGCCCGATCTGACGGTGCTCGGCAAGGTCATGGGCGGAGGGTTCCCGTGCGCGGCCTTCGGCGGTCGCGCCGATCTCATGGCCGAGCTCGCCCCCGACGGTCCCGTCTACCAGGCCGGCACCCTGAGCGGGAATCCTGTGGCCGTCGCAGCCGGCAACGCGGCGCTCGATCTGGCGAAGACGACGCACCCGTACGCCGATCTCGCGGCGACGGCGGACGTGCTCATCGAGGGGATCGGCGCCGCGTTCGAAACGGCGGGCATCGGCGCGACGATCAACCGGGCCGGGTCGATGTTCAGCGTCTTCTTCACCGATCCGGCCGGGTCGCCCGTGCGGGCGTTCACCGACGCTCGCGCCGCCGATCACGCGCGGTACGGGCGGTTCTTCCACCATATGCTCGACCACGGCGTCGCCTTGCCGCCCTCGGGGTACGAGCTATGGACCCTGGGCACGGCGCACGGCCCCGAGGAAACGGAGAGAACCCTCGGGGCCGTGGCGTCGTTCCGGGACTGACGCGGCAGGTGGGCCGGTCCCGGAGACGCCCCCGGCGCCGGACGGGCAGTCGGACGCCGGAGACGTATCGGGTGAGGCAGCGGCCTAGTTCTAGGCGACCGCGGCCTCCGTGAGCCGTGGCGCTTCGCTCAGGTCGACCCGCTCGACCCTGGTGGCGAGGCAGAAGGTGCCGATCACCCGGTCGAGCGCGTCGTGGGTCGGAGCGACCCGGCACCGAACGGTGGCGCGCTCGCCCTCGAGCGTGAACGAAGCGGTCTCGCCGTTGAGGGCAGCCACATGCGCGTCGAGCAGATCGAGGTTCGGCCCGTCCATGCCGAAGATCGCGATCAGGTCACGGCCCTCGACCTTGGAACGACACAAGCCGACCACTTCCGAGGCCGCTCCGGTGACCGTGCGCACACGCAGCGCGGTGTCCGTGCTCCAGAAGAACACCGGACGACCGTCCGCCGCCGCTTCGATCGTCTCCGCATTCGAGAAGC
>DASVGA010000279.1:0-3883 GCA_036379795.1 Actinomycetota bacterium
CTGCACACGGGTGACTTCAAGATCGATCAGACGCCGCTCGACGGCCGCCCGACCGACCTGCACGGCCTCGCCGAGGAAGCGAGCGGACGCGGCGTGCACCTGCTGCTGAGCGATTCCACCAACGCCGAGGAAGCCGGCTACACCGACAGCGAGCGCGCCGTCGGTCCGGTGCTCGCGCGCATCGTCGAGAACGCTCCGGAGATCGTGGTCGCGGCGTGCTTCTCGAGCCACATCCATCGCGTGCAGCAGATCGTGAACGCGGCCCGGGCCAACGAGCGGGTCGTGGCGTTCCTCGGCCGGTCGATGCTGAACTCGGTCGCGGCCGCTCGCCGGCTCGGCTACCTGCAGGTCGATGACCGCGACGTGATCGACATCGCCGAGGTGGCCGACCTCGACCCCGGCCGTGTCGTCGTGATCTGCACCGGAAGCCAGGGGGAGCCGTTCTCGGCCCTCTCGCTCATGGCGCAGCGCCAGCACAAGTGGGTGAAGCTCGACGCAGGCGACACCGTCGTGCTCTCGTCGTCGCTGATCCCCGGCAACGAGCCGGCGATCCACCGGGTGGTGGACGCGGTGTACCGCACCGGCGCCGACGTCTACCACATGCCCGCGGACCCGGTGCATTCGAGCGGCCACGCCGCCGCCGAGGAGCTGCGCCTGATGCTCTCGCTCGTGCGGCCCCGGTGGTTCATCCCGATCCACGGGGAGCGCCGCCACCTGCAGCACCACGCGCGCCTGGCCGAGGGCGTCGGCATCCCGCGCGACCACGTGATCATCTGCGAGGACGGCGACATGGTCGAGGTGGGGGAGAAGGTCGAGATCGTCGACCGCGTGCAGGCCGGCATGACCTTCGTCGACGGCCTCGGCATCGGCGACGTCGGCGGCGAGGTGCTGCGCGATCGGCGCAAGCTGGCCGGGGACGGCGTGGTCGTGGTCGTCGTGACGATCGACTCCCAGAACGGGGCGCTCGTCGGAGGTCCCGACATCGTGAACCGCGGGTTCGTCTACGAGGAAGCCTCCCAGGACATCCTCGACGAGGCGCGAGACCGCGTGGTCGCGACGATCGGCGAGACCGCCGACGCCAAGGTGATCGACCCCTCGGCCCTGCAGCACGAGATCCGCCGCACGCTCGGCCGGTACTTCAACGAGGTGACGCAGAGGAAGCCGGTGATCCTGCCCGTCGTCATGGAAGTGTGAGCCATTGCCGGACCGCGACGACACGGTGAGGCTCTATCGTCCGGTGGGGCAAGGAGAGCTCGATCTCATCGCCCGGAGCGGCTATCGGCGATTCCCCCCACGCCTCCCACACCAGCCCATCTTCTATCCCGTGTTGAGTGAGGGATACGCCACCAAGATCGCTCGCGACTGGAACACCAAGGATGCTGCCTCCGGATTCGCCGGCTACGTGACCTCATTCGCCGTGACGCGCGACTGCTTCGATCGCTACGAGGTCCGGTCGGTGGGGGGTGGGCTGCATCAGGAGCTTTGGGTACCGGCAGAAGAGCTCTCCGGGTTCAACGACCAGATCGTGGGGCGGATCGAGATCATCAGCGAGTTCCGCGACGAGCGCACCTAACCGACGTGCTTGAAGCGGCCTGAGGAATCGTCAGACTAAAGCGCCATGGCGACGAAGACTTCCCCGTCGCGGCGTTCCGCGTCGCGTCCATCGACCCGTTCCAGCAGCTCGAGATCCTCGGCGAAGCGCCGCCCGGTCAAGCGTCCCGCTCCCAGACGGAAGCCGCAGCGGGCGCCCGCCGTGCAGATCCTGTCGCCGTTCGCGCGGGACACGCTCGGCATCGGGCTCATGGTGCTGGCGGGGCTCGCGGTGCTCTCGGTGTGGTTCGACGCCGCGGGACCGATGGGCGACGGGTTCTCGGGGCTCCTGCACGGGGTGTTCGGCATGGCGGCGGTCACCTTCCCGCTGATCGGGCTCGGGTGGGGCATCGCGCTCCTGCGCGACCGCTCGCCCGATGAGCGCATGCGCATGTTCATCGGCTTCGTGATCATGGCGCTCGGCGTGCTCGGCCTGCTCTCGCTCGCGCGGGGCAACCCGAGCGTGTTCGCGCCGATGCGCGACACGACGACGCCGACGGGCGCGCACGTCGAGGGGTTCGCCGATGCCGGCGGCTTCGTGGGCATGATCGGCGCGTATCCACTGTCCAAGGTCGTGTCACCGACCGGAGCCGCCCTCGTCGACCTCGGTCTCGCGGTGGTCGGCGCGCTGATCATGACCGGAACGTCGTTCGCCGAGCTCGGTCGCAGGTTCGCGGCCATGCGAGCGTCGATGGCCGAGCGCGCGGAGGCGAAGCGCGTCGAAGGCGCGGCGGAGCGCGAGGCCGTTGAGCGGCAGCGGGCCGAGCTCGCATCGCAGCAGCCGGCCAAGGTCGAGGAACGCACCCTCGACGACCCCGCCGGCGAGAGCGCCGAGGTGCATGGGCCGACGCGCCGTGCTTCTCCGAAGGCCAAGGCGATGAAGCTCGCCGAGCGGCTCGGTCTCGTCGAACCGGTGGTCCTGGTACCCGACTCGACGGTCATCGGGCCCCTCGATCTGCCGCCGGGGGAGAGGGCTGGCGCCGATGCCGCACCCGAAGAAGAGACCGCGGAGCCGGCTCCTGCACCGAAGCGCGCTCGCGGGCGCACGATCACCACGGCCGACGGGCCGTACCAGCTTCCTCCGCTCGACCTGCTCCGGGTGGCGCCTCCGTCGACCAACGACGGCGTGCACGAGAAGGACATCATGGAGGCGCTCGGGCACACGCTCTCGACCTTCGGCGTCGACGCCAGGGTGACGGCCGCCCACCGTGGGCCGACGGTCACGATGTACGAGGTGGCGGTGGCCTCGGGCACCAAGGTCAACAAGGTGCTGAACCTCTCGAGCGACATCGCCTATGCGCTCGCGACGCCCGACGTGCGCATCATCGCGCCGATCCCGGGCAAGTCGGCGATCGGCATCGAGGTGCCGAACCGCCACCGTGACTTCGTGATGCTCGGCGACATCCTGCGATCGAAGGCGGCCAAACAAGCCACCCACCCGCTCACGGTGGCGCTCGGCAAGGACATCCACGGCGAGGCGCAGATGGTGAACCTCGCGACGATGCCGCACGTGCTGATCGCGGGGGCCACGGGCGCCGGCAAGTCGAGCCTCGTGAACAGCTTCATCACGTCGATCCTCATGCGCACGACCCCCGACGACGTTCGCCTCGTGCTCGTCGACCCGAAGCGGGTGGAGCTCAGCCACTTCGCCGAGGTGCCGCACCTGCTGAGCCCCGTGATCGTGCATCCGAAGCGCGCGACCGAGGCGCTCGAGTGGATCGTGCGCGAGATGGAGATGCGCTACGAGACCCTCGCGACGGTCGGGGTGCGCGACATCGACGGCTACGAGGAAGGACTGCGCGCCGGCACCCTGCGGCTCCCGGTCGGCCACGAGCACGAGTACCAGCACATGAGCTACATCGTGGTCGTGATCGACGAGCTGGCCGACCTGATGATGGTCGCGCCCCGCGCCGTCGAGGATGCGATCTGCCGCATCGCGCAGATGGCCCGCGCGGTGGGCATCCACCTCGTGGTCGCGACCCAGCGTCCGAGCGTCGACGTCGTCACCGGGCTGATCAAGGCCAACATCCCGAGCCGCATCGCGCTCATGACCTCGAGCCAGGCTGACTCGCGCGTCGTGCTCGACCAGAACGGTGCGGAGAAGCTCGTCGGTCACGGCGACATGCTCTTCGCGCCGGCCAACGCGTCGAAGCCGGTCCGCCTGCAGGGCGCGTGGGTGACCGAGGCCGAGATCCACGGCATCTCGGAGTTCATCCGGGCTCAGCGCGAGGTGGTCTACGAGCAGCACATCGAGGGGCTCGGCATCCCGCCGTCGGCGGCCGAGCTCGCGGGG
>DASVGA010000280.1:0-3624 GCA_036379795.1 Actinomycetota bacterium
CAGATCGAGGAAGCCGTGACGCCCGGCCGTCGCATGCAAGCCCTCGACCTGATCCTCGAGCGCGACGTCCACGTAGCTGCGGTACACGGCCTGATCCCACGCCACGCCGCGGAACGGCGTGCCACGTCCGTCGATCACGAGCACGGCGAACCCCTGGTCGGCGAGCCACTGCGACTCGAGCAACGGGCGCTGGGCTCGCACGACCCGGCCCCAGTGCGGACCCCCGTACGGGTCGAGCAAGACCGGGAGCGGTTCGGCGGGCTCACGTCCGCCCGGCGTGAACATCGCGCTGCGAAGCTGCCGCGTTCCCACCGAGAGGAAGGTCGGCATGCCACGGATCACGGGCTGTTCCGCAACGCGCTCGAACACGTGCGCGGTCCCCCCGTCGCGCACGAGACGCGCCGTCGGGAGCGGCTCGTCGACGGTCTCGGTCACGATGACCGCCAGGTTCCCCGACGCCACGCCGCCGTGTTGCCCGGTCTCATCGCTCACCTGCTCCAGCGAACCGTCGGATGCGAGCCTCCACACGTGCATCTCGGTGGGTTCGCTGGTCGCGGTGAACCACACGTCGTCGCCCGCCTCGAGCACGGCGTCGACCTGCAGGCCGACCGGCGAGACGCGGTCGCCGTCGATCAGCAGCGCGCGTGTGTCGTCGCGGTGGCCCACCGTGAGCAGACGACCGCCGGGAAGCCACGCCGGCACGCCGGGGGTGATATGCGTCCATCGCTCGTCGTGGTCGGTCCACACCGGCTCGGTCGTCCCGGTGTCGGGGTCGATCGCCAGCACCTGCACGTCGCGCTGATCCCGCGATTGCACGAGGGCGAGCGGCGGTCCCTCGTCGGTCCAGGAGACGGCCACGACGTACTCGAACGACGCCCGGTCCCAGCCGACGTCGACACACGACCCGTCGATGCCGAGCACGTGCATCGTCACGACGGCGTTCGGCGTGCCCGCCTGCGGGTACCGCACGGCCCGGGGTTCTGCGGCCGGATCGATCGGCGACGCGATGTGCCACACCCCGACCTCGCGGTCGTCGACGCGGCAAGCGAGCACGCGCTGCCCGTCGGGCGCCCACCAGTACCCGCGCAGCCGCTCCATCTCCTCGGCGGCGATGAACTCGGCGACCCCCCACCGCCCGTCGTCGTCGGGGTCCTCGGCGAGGATCGAGTCGACGCCCGAGCCCACATCGATCGAGCGCAGCGCCCCACCGGTCTCGTAGGCAACGCGCGCGTCGGTCGGGTCGAGTCGCGCGTCGAAGGGCGGGCCGGCGGTCTCGAGCACACGCACCCCGTCGCCGACGAGGTCGGCGATGTGCAGACGCCCGGCGGCCACGAACGTCGCGACGCGTAAATCGGGGTCCGCGTCGTACGACGTGACGCCCGATTGCGGCTCGCGGGCGCGCTCGCGGCGGTCGAGCTCCTCCTGGGTCACCTGGTCCTCAGCTGCAGCGGGGTGGTAGACCTCGCGTTCCTCGCCGGTCGCGACATCGAGCACCCAGAGTCCCGCCACGGTGTCGTCGCCGGCGCGGGTTCGCAGGAAGGCGACCCGCGATCCGTCGTCGGCGATACGGAACGCTCGGGGAAGCCCGAGGTTGAACCCACGCGTGCGGGCGTATTGGCGAGGGAACGAGTCGGTCACGACGCCTCCTCGGGTACATCGAGCTTCACCACGCTGTCGCCGACCCGCACCGCTCCGCCCTCGACGACGCGGGCGTTGAGACCACGGAGCCGGGCCCGGCGACCTTCCTCGGAGCTCACGAACGCGAGCGCCTCGTGGCCGAAGCGAGCCGAGAACTTGGGACACCCACGATGTGGCTTCGTGCTCGCCTCCAGCACGGCGCCCCCGACCCGGAACCGAGCACCCGGGGGAAGGTTCTCCTCTCCGAGGTCCAGGTCCACGATGAGCTGGTCGCCGGCGAGCGGCCATCGGTCGACGTCACCGGCGAGCAGTGCGATGCACCTCGCGTTCATCAACGTGACCTCGGACTCGGGGTTCGGATGCGGCCTGGAGCCCCACGAATCCCCCACCATGCCGTGCCCGGGCTCGATACGCGCCTCGGTCACGATCTCACGCTCGTCCTCCGCCGGTCGCCGCACGAGCATCTCGAGCCGACCCTCGTCACGCGGCGACCCCAGGATGTGCGCGAGGCCCTCTTCCATCTTCTGCAGCGTCGCCATCCGCCCTCTCTTCGCATCCCCCCGGCAGGCCGGGTCGAACGTACCATCGCGGGCATGCGCGCCTGGCTGCTCCACACCTCCGACGGACCCGGGTCGTACTCGCTCGACCAGACGCCGACCCCCGACCCGGGCCCCGGTGAGGTGCGTGTCGCCCTTCGGGCCTCGGCGCTGAACCACCTCGACCTCTGGGTCACGCGTGGCATGCCGGCCCCGCCGTCCTTCCCTCATGTGAGCGGCGCCGACGGGGCGGGCGTCGTCGACGCGATCGGAGACGGTGTCGCGGGGGTCGTGGTCGGTGACGAGGTGGTGATCGACCCGTCGACGTCGTGTGGACACTGCACGGCCTGCACCCGCGGAGACGTGCCGTTCTGTCGCGAGTTCCGCATCGTCGGCGAGCATCGGTGGGGAACCCACGCCGAGGCCGTCGTCGTACCGGCCGTGAACGTGCGTTCCAAGCCACCGTCGCTGTCGTGGAATCAGGCCGCCGCGTCGGGACTCGTGGCGTCGTCGGCACTGCGCATGCTCCGCCGGGCGCGGTTCGAGCCGGGTGACGACGTGCTCGTCGTCGGCGTGGGAGGCGGCACTTCGAGCGCCACCCTGCTGCTCGCGATCGCGCTCGGCGCCGCAAGGGTCTGGGCGACGTCACGCGACGACGACAAGATGGCCTGGGCCGTCGACCAGGGCGCCGCCGGAGCGTGGCAGACCTCGGAGCCGTACGACGAGCGTGTCCGCGACGCCACCGGCCGACGGGGCGTCGACATCGTCGTCGACAACGTGGGCACCGCCACGTTCGAACGGTCCCTGCGCGCGCTCGCCCGGGGTGGGCGCCTCGTGACGAACGGCTCGACATCGGGCCGGGAGACCCAGCTGCACCTTCCCACCCTGTTCTGGCGCCAGCTCGAGGTGATCGGCGCGACGATGAACGACCACCGGGAGTTCGCCGACGCGATGCAGCTCGTCGGCAGCGGTGCCGTCGAGATCCCCGTCGATGCGACCTTCGGGTTCGAAGGGTTCCCGGCAGCCCTGGCTCGGCTCGAGGCGGGCGATCAGCTCGGCAAGATCGTACTCACGCGCTGACGAGGAACCGGAGCGGTCGTTCGCCGCGTCACACCCGTGTCACACGCCGCAACCCCCGCGGCATGTCCCGGACGTACAGCTGAACGTATCGCCCGGCCCCGCGGGACCGACTCGAGAGGTGAGGCCGTGCTCGAAGAGCGCACCGACTCCCAGTTGCTGATCGCATCACGCACCCAACCGGAAGCATTCACCGAGCTCTACCGGCGTCACGCCGAGGATCTGCTGCGCTACTTCGCGCGGCGGACCCTCGACCCGGAGACGGCGGCCGAGCTCACCGCCGAGACGTTCGCCGAGGCGTTCGCCTCGCGCGCCAACTACCGAGATCAAGGGGTGAACGGCGTGGCATGGCTCTACGGCATCGCGCGGCACC
>DASVGA010000281.1:0-3408 GCA_036379795.1 Actinomycetota bacterium
CCACGCACCCGCTCACCGTGGCGGCGTTCGCCCAGATGACCGCGCTCACGAGGAACCCCGACCCCGAGACGGCCTCGCGACCGTTCGACGCCGCGCGCAACGGCTTCGTGCTGTCCGAGGGCGCCGCGGCGCTGATCCTCGAGTCCGAGGAGCACGCGGCGGCGCGCGGCGCGCGCGTGTACTGCGAGGTCGCCGGCTACGGGATGTCCGACGACGCGCACCACATCACGGCGCCGGACCCGAAGGGCTCCGGCGCCGCGCTCGCGATGCGGTGGGCGCTCGCCGACGCGGGCGAGGAACCCGAAGCCGTCTCCTACGTGAACGCGCACGGCACCTCGACGCCGCTGAACGACGCGGCCGAGACCGCTGCCATCAAGACCGTGCTGGGCGATCACGCGCACTCGGTCGCGGTCTCCTCGACGAAGTCGATGACGGGCCATCTGCTCGGCGCGGCCGGAGCGGTCGAGGCCGCCGCGTGCGCGCTCGCGATCGCGCACGGCGCGATCCCGCCGACCATCCACTACGAGACGCCCGACCCCGAGTGCGACCTCGACGTCACGCCCAACGAAGCCCGTGAGCTCGACGTCAAGCTGGCCCTGTCGAACTCTTTCGGGTTCGGCGGGGCGAACGCCACGCTCGCTTTCCGCGCCGTCTGAACCCGACCACCGTCTCAGGCGGACCGACAACTACTAGTCCGGTCCAGACTACTCCTCGGATGAGCGGAACCAGCGTCCTGCGTTGAACACCGCGACGGCCGCGTTGCCGCCCGCGGTCACGCCCTCGAAACGCAGGCGGCGCGGGTCGCGCTCGGCACCCACGACGAAGGTGCCGTCGCCGAGCGGCAGGAGCCGCCCGTCGGTTCCCTGATCGCCGCTCTCGTACGGCCACTGCAGCACCAGCCCGCCCTTGCGAGCGAGCACACGCAGCACCGGATTCCAGGGAGAGTCGTTGCGGTAGAAGCCCGGGAACGCCTGCCACTCGGCTGGCAGCGGCTCGGGCTCGGATCCGGCAAGGGCCTCGCCACGGAACCAGGTCTGGCCGTGGAAGGCCTCGACGACGCGCCCGCCGGGGTCGCGGACGAACTCGAGCGGGAAGCGGTCGAGCGCCTCGTGGGCCACGAGGAACGTGTCGCCCACCTCGGCCGTGAGCGGGTCTCGCTCGATGCGAACCGCCAGCGGTCCGATGCGCACGAGCAGGCCGTCGTCCACGGCTTCGACCTCGAGCTCGCGGCCGTCGTCGCCGACGTAGCGCCCCACGTAGTCGGCCGCCTTCGGGATCTCGGTCGGATGCGGCGGAGCCCACACGTCGGGCAACTGCTCACCCGCGAGGCTCGCGCGCACCGTGGCGAGCGCCGCCGCGGCGACGCCTCGTTTCGTGCCGCCTCCGTTCTGCAGCAGCACGAGTCCGAGTCCGTCGTCGGGCGAGAGGGCGAGCAGCGCCGTGTAGCCGACCATGCCGCCGGTGTGGGTGATCCAGCGGTGACCGTCGACGTCTTCCTGCCAGAGACCGTAGGCGTAGCGGCCACCTTCACCGTCATCGACACCCTCGTCGGTGAGGGTGGTGAACATCGCGTCGGTCAGGATGCGCGTGCTGCGCCCGTCGGGCACGTCGCCGCGGGCCAGCAGCATGCGAGCGTAGAAGCACATGTCGATCACGTTCGACACGATCGAGCCGTCGGCGGTGCTGCTGACGATGCGCGTGGCCGGGGACAGCGTGTGCCGCAGCTGGGGGGGGCGATCCCAGCGGGTCGGCTCGTACCCCGTCGCCGTGCGTTCGTACTCGCGTTCGTCGATCGCGGCGACCGAGTCGCGCATGCCGAGCGGCGCGAGCAGGCGATCGGCGATGAGCTCGTGCACCTGCCTGCCCGTGACCTGCTCGAGACACGCGCCCACGATCTTCCAGCCGTCGTTGGAGTACCAGAATCGTTCGCCGGGCGGGGTGGTCGCCGGCACGGTGCGGAGGAGCCAGAGGGCACCCGCCAGCGTCGACGCGTCCTCGGTGCCGACCGCGAGGCCGGCCGTGTGCTGCATGAGGTGGTGCAGTGTGATCGGGCCGAAGGGCTCGGGAAGCTCGAGCCAGGGCAGGATCTCGTTCACGCTCACGTGCAGATCGAGCCTGCCGGCGGCGGCTTCCTGCACGGCGAGGATGCCGGCGAACGACTTGGAGATCGATCCGATCTGGAAGCGGGTCTCGGCCTTGACCGCGGCCCCGGACGCGACGTCGGCCATGCCTCGGACCGCGACGCCGAGGATCTCTTCTCGGTCGGTGACCGCGAGGGCCGCGCCGGCCGCGTGCGAGTTCGCGACGTGGTGCTCCAGCGCCTCGCCGATGCGCTCGAAGGCGTCTCGGAGGCCCGGCATCGCGGGGGGATCAGTCGGAGCCGAAGAAGAGCGCGAGCTCGCGCTCGGCCGAGGTCGCGGAGTCGCTGCCGTGCACGACGTTCTCGCCGATCTCGGTCGCCAGGTCGCCGCGGATCGAGCCGGGCGCAGCCTCGACGGGGTTGGTCGCGCCCATCAGCGTGCGCCAGCATGTGATCGCGTCGTGCCCGGTGATCTTGGCCACCACGACCGGACCGCTCGTGATGAACTCGACGAGCTCGCCGAAGAACGGCTTGTCGACGTGTTCGCCGTAGTGCTGCTCCGCGGTCTCGCGCGGGATCGTGAACATGCGCATCGCGTCGATCGTGAGTCCCTTGCGCTCGACGCGTCGGAGCACCTCGCCGACGAGGCCTCGGCGCACGCCGTCGGGCTTGACGATCAGCAGGGTCGATTCGGTCGTCATCGAACACTCCCGGTGTGGTACGGAGGGGCGGATCAGGTGGTCAGGCCGAGCGCCCGGCGGGCGTCGGCGACAGTGTACAGAGAGCCCGTCACGCAGATGAGGTCGTCGCCCGTCGCGGCGGCGCGAGCGGCTGCCAGCGCGTCGGAGACCGACCCGTGCTCCGTGACCGGCGCTCCCCGATCGGTGAACGCCGCCGTGATCGCCGCTGCATCCGCTGAGCGCTCGCTCCCGTTGCGGGTCGCGTAGACCGCGTCGGCGAGCGGGCCCAGATGCTCGGCGATGCCGGCCACGTCCTTGTTCGCGCTGATCGAGACCACGAGGTGCAGCCGCTCGGCCGGGAAGAACTCACGCAGCGCCGACGCGAGCGCCTCGGCGCCGGCCGGGTTGTGCGCGCCGTCGAGCACGATCGACGGATGCCGGCCGGCGACCTCGAGGCGGCCCGGCCACCGGACGCCGGCGAGCGCGGAGCGCAGGGTCTCGTCGTCGAGGCGCTCGCCGAACAGCTCCTCGCACGCGACGATCGCCGCTGAGGCGTTGTGCACCGCGTGCTCCCCCAGCACCGGCAGGAACAGCTCGTCGTAGCTGGCGTGCACGCCACGCATCGAGAACGCCTGGCCGCCCACGGCG
>DASVGA010000282.1:0-4158 GCA_036379795.1 Actinomycetota bacterium
GTGGCGGCGCCCGCCGTCGTGCTGGCGCTCGTGGTGCTGCTTCCGCTCGCCGTCAAGAGCCTGAGACGGTGGTTCGGCCCCGCCGTCGCCGCCGCGGCCGTGATGTGGCTCGTCTGGGTGGTCGCGTGGTGGGGGATCTACGAGGACCACATCGACTCGGTTCCGCTCGACGCCGGCGCCCTGCTCTTGGTGTTGGGGTTCCTCTTCATGACCGGAGCCGCCGTGAGCGACGCCGCTGAGGAACTCCCCGCACCCATCGGGTCGTGATGCGGCGCTGTTAGCGTGGGTGCGTGCCCGACTGGCTGCTCGTGATCACGGCGATCGTGGTGGGTGCGCTGATCTGGCGCATCGGTCTCGCGTCGCTCCGCGTCTTCTCGCCCGAGCCGGGGGCCGAGCCTCCCCCCTCCGAGCCCGAGGACGTCGAGGCCCTCGAGGTCTACTTCGTCTGCGGGCTCTGCGGCACGGAGTTCAAGGTGTCACGCCTGGGTGAGATGCAGATCCCACGCCATTGCGGCGAGAAGATGGAGGTCGTCCGGCGCCCGGCCGGCATCTGAGGCGCCGGATCTCCACATACGACCTGCCGTTGTGCACGGTTGTCCACAGGTTGTCCACACCCTTGTGCCCATGCGTGTGAACGAACCCGGAACGCCCAAGGAACAGCCAGGTCGTCATCCACACTGTGGACAACCGCTGTGGACAGATCACACCCGTGTGATTCGGAGCGTAACTCGCGTCGCGCCGGTCAGTACCAGAAGCTCGTGCCGATGAATCCGGCGCCGAGCAGGCCCAGCCCCACCCACAGCCACACCGAGGAGGCTTCACCTCCTGTGCCCGGCATGAGGCCCATGTAGTTGCCGACGATCACGATCACGCCGAGCGCCATGAGGCCGATCAGCAGCGGTCCGTACCATCGGGGGCTCGACTTGTGCCGGCGCTTCGCCTGCTGCGGCGCCGCTCGGTAGCGGCGGGTGCTCTGCTTGCGGCGGCCCTTGGACTTCGGCATCAGCCGGAGATGGTACCCGGCACCAGGCGCGCCTCCGACACGGTCGCGGCCTCGACGCCCGCGTCCGTGAAGGGAAGCGGACGGGTCCGACCGCCGAGCCACAGCGGCGCCTGGTCGCTCCAATGCGGGCTCGCCGGGTTGCCGCTCGTGCCGGTCGGAAGCACGCCGACGCTCCGGTCGAGGTCAGCGAGGTCGTAGACGGCTCTCCACGACGGCACCACGGCGGCGGGGAACCCGTCGCGCGCGTCGACCCCCGTCTGCAGCACCGTCTGGTCGTCGCCTCCGATGCCCGCCTCGAGTGCCACGAACATCTCGCCGAGCCCGGGGATCGAGGCCAGGGGATGCGCGAGCGTCACCCGATGAAGATCGCCCCAGCGCCAGGCGGCCACGTCGTTGCCGAGGGTCGAGCAGAGCTCGTCGAGCGCGGCATCGAGCGCGGCCTCGAGCAGCGACGGAGCGAGCTCGCCCGCACGCAGCATCGAGGGGAGCGCCCCGCACTGGAACGGCTCGCGCCACGCGTGGTAGCGGCGGAACAGCTCGTCACCGAGCAGCGGCGTGAGCGCCGCGGCGGCGATGTGCGCGCACCACACCTGGTAGAGGGCGGTCGCCGCCGAGTCGGTGGTCATCGCCGCATCCCATGAACCCAGCAGGTCGAGCGCCTGCCGGCGACGCCGATCGTCGGCGCCGTGGATGCGCTCCAGCAGCAGCTCGAGGTTCTCGCGCGCGGCGAGCGAGATCACGTCGGTCTGCAGGCTCGCCATCGAGCTCACATCGTGGTTCGCGCGCGACGCGAGCTCGTCGGCGATACGCCGGGCCCGGAACGGCGTGTGGAAGTCGTTCCCGATCAGGTGCGGATACCTCGCGTCGTGCATGCGATGGTTCGCGCTCACGAGGAAGCCTCGCTCGGGGTCGGTCCCCCACGGCAGCTCCTCGACGGGCACCCAGCCGATCCACTCGTGGTCGCCGGTCCACCCCGGCACGGGTGCGGTGCCGTCACCGGCTGCGCGCACCGGATACCGCCCGGTGCACGCGTAGCCGATCGTGCCGCCGACGTCGGCGTAGATCACGTTCTGGCCCGGGCACGCGAGGCCGTCGAGCGCGGCTTCCCTGAAGTCGTGGAACGAGCCGGCTTGCGCCACGTCGAGCACGAGCGAGGGGCGGATGCCGTGATCGAGGCCGACCCACGCCAGGGCGCAGGCGGGCTCAGCCGGCATCGTGACGTGCTCGGGCCGAAGCATGCCCGACACGAACACCTCGAGCAGGGGCCCGTGGCGCGTCTCCCGCACCTCGAACGAGCGGGGCGAGTCCTCTCCACGCACGGCGATCTGCTCGCGGTGCAGGGTGAGGGGCTGCCACTCGCCGTCGTGCAGCGCGGCCTCGTGTTCGTCGTCGAGTCGCTCGACGAACAGGTCCTGCACGTCGCCGCTGACGTTCGTCACGCCCCAGGCGTGGTGGTCGGTGCACCCGAGCAGCACGCCCGGCGAGAAGGTCAGTG
Source organism: Actinomycetota bacterium (assembly GCA_036379795.1). Lineage (GTDB taxonomy): Bacteria > Actinomycetota > UBA4738 > UBA4738 > HRBIN12 > JAOUEA01. The sequence continues at coordinate 2,499 of DASVGA010000282.1, forward strand.
CCACGCCGCGGGCCCGATACCCCGGCGCCGCGAGGTGGCACTCGAACCAGACGCCGGGTTGCGATGCGAGCAGGTGGGGGTCGTTCGCGAGCAGCGGCGCGCCCGACGACGTCATCGACCCGGCGACCGCCCACGCGTTCGACCCGTGGCCCTTCGCGCGCGGCATGGCATCGAACAACGCTCCCGCGAGCGCCCCGGGCACCACCTCGGGAGCATCGGCCGGCGGGGGAGGCAGCAGCCGCCCGGCCAGCTCGGCCCCGCCGGTCTCGGCGATCCACGCTCGCAGCAGCTCGGTGTCCCAGTTGCCCGACAGGCCCCAGGCGAGCAACACGAACGCCGATGCCCACGCGGACTCGTCGTCGGGGATCCAGGGCGTCGCATCGAGCATCGTGTACTCGATCGGCGCGGCAGGCATCGCGTCGACCCAGGCGCGAACGCCCGCCCGGAACCGTGCGTGCATGCGCCGCGATCGCTCGTCCCAGCCGGCGGCGATGCGTGGCCCCGCGCGATGGAACCCGACGGTGCGCGCCAGCCGGTCGTCGTCGAACGTGCGCTCGCCGAACAGCTCAGACAGGCGTCCGGTCGCTGCGCGAAGCGTGAGCTCGATCTGGAAGAGCCGCTCACCCGCCGTGACGACACCCTGCGCGAACCAGAGGTCGTCGAGCGAGGCGGCCTCGATGTACGGCACGCCCCACGCATCGCGCCGCACCGTCACCGGCTGCTGCAAGCCCTCGAGCGCGATCTCGCCCTCGGCCGGGAACAGCGCCGCTTCGGCCATCGCACGCAGCCCCGCGAGCGGATCGCCCGCGTCGGTCACGCCCGGTCGTCCTCGAGCTGGGTGTTGCCGAGCCAGCTCTCGAACAGCCCGGCGTACACGCCGCCGAGCGCCACGAGCTCGTCGTGCGTGCCGCGTTCCACGATCTCGCCGTGGTCGAAGACCAGTACGTGGTCCGCGTGCTCGGCCGTGCTGAGACGGTGCGCGATCGTCACGGTCGTGCGCCCGGCCGACAGGCGCCGCAGCGCCTCGGTGATGCGCGCCTCGGTCGCCGGGTCGACCGCGCTCGTCGCCTCGTCGAGGATCAACAGACCGGGGTCGGCGATCTGCGCCCGCACGAGCGCGATCAGCTGTCGCTCGCCCACCGAGAGTTGCTCCCCGCGCTCGCCGGCTCGCGTGTCGAGCCCGTCCTGCAGCGCCCGGACCCAGTCGCCGAGCCCGAGCTCCTCGAACGCGGCCTCGACCTCGCGATCGGTCGCCCCCTCGCGACCCACCCTCACGTTCTCGCGCACGGTCCAGTCGAACAGGAAGCCATCCTGGGGCACCATGCGGATCGCCACCCGTCTCGACGCCGTCTCCACCTCGCGCAGGTCCACGCCCCCGACAGCGATCGCGCCGTGCGCCGGGTCGGCGAGCCGCGTGAGCAGCTTGGCGAACGTGGTCTTGCCGCTTCCGGTCTCGCCGACGATCGCGACGTGCGCGCCCGCGGCGATCTGCACGTCGACGTCGCGCAGCACCGCCGGCCCGTCGCGATAGCCGAAGGTGAGGTCGTGCACCGCCACGTCGAGCGCGCCGTGGGCCGGCAGACGAACGCCGTCGGCGGGCTCCAGGATCTCGACGGGAAGGTCGAGCACCGCGAGGATCTTGCGCCACCCCGCGATCGCC
>DASVGA010000283.1:0-3455 GCA_036379795.1 Actinomycetota bacterium
GATGATGGCCGCCGTGCTCGCCCGGGGAACGACCGTCATCGACAACGCGGCACGCGAGCCCGAGATCGCCGACATCGCGTCGTGCCTCGTGTCGATGGGCGCACGCATCGGAGGCGCCGGCACCAGCACGATCGAGATCGAGGGTGTCGACGGGCTCGAGGCCGCCGAGCACACGACGATCGCCGACCGTATCGAGGCGGGCACGTGGGCGGCCGCCGCCGTCGCGACCCGCGGCGACGTGACGATCGAGAACGCTCGCCCTGATCACCTCGACCTGTTCCTGCACAAGCTCTCCGACGCCGGCGCCGATGTGGTCATGACCGAGGCAGGGTTGCGCGTCTCCCAGACGCTCCGCGCACGCGCGATCGACTTCGTGACGCTTCCGTATCCGGGGGTGGCCACCGACTTCCAGCCGATCCTCATGGCGATGCTCGCCACCGCCGACGGCACGAGCATCGCGACGGAGAACGTCTTCGAGAGCCGGTTCCTGTACGTGGACGAGCTGCGGCGCATGGGGGCCGACATCAGGACCGAGGGCCACCACGCCGTGATCCGAGGCGTGGAACGTCTTTCGGCCGCCCCGGTTCGCGCGCTCGACATCAGGGCGGGCGCCGCGATGACGATCGCCGCGCTCACGGCCGACGGCGTGACGGAGATCGCCGATGTGCACCATCTCGACCGGGGATACGAGGACTTCGTCGCGAAGCTCGGAAAGCTCGGCGTGCAGGCGCAACGCATCGACGAGCCGGCGTTCCGGCTGCCATAGGCCGGCGGAGCACCAGGACATGACGACCCAGCTCCCACCCCGGCCGGACCTGGGCGCCGGGGCTCTGCCGAGCGGGACCGGCACGCCTGCGCACGCGGCGACGCTTCCCGACGGGCGACCGAAGGTGACGTGGCGGTGGTGGCATGCGCTCCTCGCGTACCTGGTCACCAACCTCGTCATCGCCCAGGGGCTGGTGGGTGGTTCGATCGTCGCGCTGACCGGCATCGACATCGTGGCGGGCGCGGCCGACGCAAGCGTGCTCGGATTGACCCTCGTGACGAACGCCGTGTGGGTGGCCGGGTTGGTCCTGTGGCTCCGGCGATCGCACCCGGGCTGGCGCGCGGCGATGGGGCTCGTGCCGGCGACCCGCCGCATCCGGGAGTTCGCGGTGAGCTTCGCGCTCGGGTTGGGTCTGTACCCCGTCGTCTCGATCGGCGCCGCGCTGGTCGTGGGGTTGCTGTTGCAGATCGTCACGAACCGGACGGTGGAGGTGCCTCAGCAGATCGAGACCGACCTCTCGGTCGCCGGTCAGGTGGCCGCTGTCGGCGTCGCGCTCATCGCTGCCCCGATCGCCGAGGAGCTCTTCTTCCGTGGGGTGCTCTTCCGCAGCATCAGGGATCGGCACGGCTTCTGGCCGGGCGCGTTGCTGTCGTCGGTGGTGTTCGGGCTCGGTCACTACGTCGCCTCCCCATGGCCGGATGCGGTCCTGTTGCAGGGGGTCATGGTCTTCACCGGGGTCGGGCTCTGCCTCGTCTACGAATGGCGCAAGAGCCTGCTGTCGTGCATCGCCGCTCACATCGCCTTCAACGCGATCGGCATCGTGCTCATCCTCACCACCGCGTAGCGGCCCGGTGCCGGAGCGGCCTCCGTATGCTGTGGCCGGCATCGAGGGAGGATCCGTGTTCGAGTTCCCGCGTGAGGAATGGTTCCGGGCGCTGGCGGATCGCATCGGCGAGTCCGAGGCCTACCGGCAGGCGGCGCACGACTGGGAAGGCGACATCGCCTTCGTGATCGAGGCCGACCCCGAGCGCGGCGTTCCCGACGATGTCTGGGGCTACCTCGACCTGTGGCACGGCGCGTGCCGGAGCGGATCGGTCGTGTCTTCGGAGCGAGGCGCCAAGGCCGAGTTCGTGATCTCGGCGACCTACCGCCGCTGGAAGGACGTCGTGCGTGGCGAGCTCGATCCGGTGCGGGCGATGATGCAGGGCAAGCTGCGGGTGCGGGGCGACCTTCCGAAGATCCTGCGGTACGTACAGGCGGCCCACGAGCTCGTGGCGGTCTGCGGCACGGTTCCCACCAGGTTCCCCGACGAGGCCTGAGTGCGGGCGGTCGTGTTCGCCGAGCCTGGCCGGGTCGAGGTCACCGACGTTCCCGATCCCGTGATCCGCCATCGCGCCGATGCGCTCGTGCGGGTGACGCGTACCGCGATCTGCGGCTCGGACCTGCACTTCCTGCATGCGAAGACCCCGACGGCGCCGGGCGAGGTGCTCGGCCACGAGGCGGTCGGGGTCGTCGAGGCCGTCGGCGATGCGGTCGCGTCGGTGCGACCGGGGCAGCGCGTCGTCGTCTCGTTCGCGGTGGCGTGCGGAGATTGCTGGTTCTGTGCGAGGGGTCAGACCAACCTCTGCGAGCACGCGGCGGTCTTCGGGGCCGGCCCGTTCGGTGGAAGCCTCGCCGGCACGCAGGCGGAGATCGCGCGGGTGCCCTGGGCCGACGTCAACCTGCTGCCCGTGCCGGCATCGGTCGACGACGATCGCGCGGTCTTCGTCGGTGACGTGCTGACGACCGGCTATCACGCTGCCTCGCTCGCCGCAGCGGCGCCCGGCGATGTCGTCGCCGTCGTCGGCGCGGGTCCCGTGGGTTGGTGCGCAGCGCTGTCGCTTCGGGCGCTCGGCGTCGAGCGGGTGTTCCTGCTCGACCGCGAGCCGGCGAGGCTGGCGCTCGCGCCTGTGGCCGGTGCGGTGCCCGTGCACGTCGACGAGCGCAACGCCGAGAGCGTGCTCGCCGAGGCGACCGGCGATCGCGGGGCCGACGCAACGATCGACGCGGTCGGCTCCCTCGATGCGTACCGAGCGGCGACCACGATCGTGCGTCGTGGAGGGCGCGTCGTGGTCGCCGGTGTCTACGCGGGAGAGGAGGTCCGGCTACAGCTCGGCGTCGTCTGGGCGAGAGCGCTCGACCTTCGGTTCACGGGGATCTGTCCGGTGCACGCGACGTGGCACGAGGTGATGCGGTTGGTCGCCGAGGGGCAACTCGACCCGCTTCCGTTCGTGAGTGACCGGGTGCGTCTGCACGACGCGGCCGAGGGCTACCGGCGGTTCGACGCCCATGAGGCCACGAAGGTGCTCATCGAACCGTGAGCCCCGCGATCGTCGAGCTCCACGGTGACGAGCCGAGCGGCCTGGCCGAGATGGTCGCTGCCTTGGTGGAGCAGAACCTCGCGAGGGATCCGTCGCGCCTGGCGTCCCTGCGTCCGTCGGTGGTCGTGCTCGAAGCAACCGATGCCGGGGTCGCGGCGACGGTGCGCATCGACGAGCGGGGCGTGCGCGTGAGCGACGGGGCCGCCGGCGACGCCCACCTGCGCATCGCCGCCGACGCCGATCGACTACTGGGACTCACGGCGGCTCCGCTGCGCGCCGGGTTCCCGGATCTGCTGCACCCGCTCGGGCGGGCGGTGTTGGCCGACGTC
>DASVGA010000284.1:0-3061 GCA_036379795.1 Actinomycetota bacterium
GAAGATCGCGGAGGTGTTGAGTGACTCGTGCCATCGGCCGTTCGAGGTCGCACCGTCGCCGCAGATCGCTAGCGCCACGCTCGGCTCTCCGGTGAGCTTGTAGGCGAGCGCGGCGCCTGCGGCGACCGGATAGGCGATCGGCAGGTGCGACATGACCGTGAAGGTCCGCGCGCCCGCCCCGTCGCCGATGTGGCTGTTGCCGTCGCGCCCGCGCGTGTAGCCGTCGATGCGTGCCCAGAACTGCGCCATGACCCGGTTCAGGTCGAGGCCCTTGGCGAGCTGGGCGGAGAGGTCGCGATGGGTGGGGAACAGGGAGTCGCGCTCACGCAGTGCCCACGCGACGCCGACATGGGTGCCCTCCTGGCCGCGGCCCGAGTAGATCGCCCCCGGAAGCCGCCCCTGCCGGTAGAGGGCCTCCATGCGCTCGTCGAAGTAGCGGCACAGTTTGAGCATGTGCAGCATCTCGACGAGCTCGTCGTCGGGAAGCGGCCGCGCCCCGCTCGTGGGGGCGGTGGTGGGGTCGACCTCGGTCGCCACTCGCTGTGCTCCTCAGCCTCAGGGGGTGTGCAGGGGCTTGCCGGCGAGCGCCAGGTGCGCCTCACCGATACCTTCGGACAACGACGGGTGCGGATGCATCATGGATGCCACTTCGGCAGGCATCGCCTCCCAGTTCACGATCAACATGCCCTCGGCGATGAGATCGGTCACGTGCGGGCCGATCATGTGCACGCCCCGCACCGGGCCGTCGACCTCGGCGATGACCTTCACGAAGCCTCCCTCCCCGAGCATGTTCGCCTTGCCGATGCCGCGGAAATCGACGGTATCCACGACGACGTCGAGCCCACGCTCCGTGGCCTGCGCCTCGGTGAGTCCCACGCTCGCGATCTCTGGCGAGCAGTACGTCACCTTCGGGATGTTCGTGTAGTCGATCTCAGCGACCGCGAGTCCAGCGATCCGCTCGGCCACGGCATACCCCTCCGTGAACGCGACGTGGGCGAGCTGCAGCGGCGTGGACGCCACATCGCCGATCGCCCAGATGTGCTCGACGTCGGTACGGAGCTCGCCGTCGACGGTCACGTAGCCTTTCGCGTCGCGCGAGACCCCCGCTGCATCGAGCTCGAGCCCCTCGGTCACGGGCCCCCGTCCGGTCGCGATCAGGCAGACATCGGCGATCGTCTCGATCGCGCCGTTCCCCGCGTCGTGCACCACCAGAACGTGTTCTCCCGTGTCGGCGATCTCCTCGACCGTCGCGCCGACGGATGAGGCGATGCCCCGCTTGCGGAAGGCGCGCGCGATCTCCTTGGACACCGCGTCGTCCTCGAGCGGTGCCAGGCGAGGAAGGGCCTCGAGGAGCGTCACCTCGGCTCCGAACGAGCGGTACATCGACGCGAACTCGAGACCGACCGCGCCGGCTCCGATCACCACGGCGGAGGTCGGGATGCGGTCGTACCACAGCGCCTGATCGCTCGTGATGATCCGGTCGGTCAACTCCACCCCGGGAAGCATCTTCGGAGCCGAACCGGTCGCGATGATGACCTCGGCGGCCGCGATCCGCTCGCCGTCGACGTCGACCGTCGGTCCCTGCGCCTCCAGACGCGCCGTGCCTCGCACGACGTCGATCGTGCGCGCCGCGATCAACCCGGTCACGCCCTTGACGAGCTTGTCGACGACGGCTTCCTCGAATGCCTTCACCGCCGTCCAGTCCGGCTCGCCCGACGCCTTGATGCCCCACTCGTCCGAGCGGTTCACCGCATCGAGGACCGCGGCGGACTGCAGCAGCGCCTTGGTCGGGATGCAGCCACGGAGCAGACAGGTGCCGCCGATCCGGTCGTCGCGTTCGACGAGGCAGACGCGGAGCCCCAGTTGGGCTGCACGCAGGGCCGCGGAGTACCCTGCCGTGCCCCCGCCGATCACGGCTACGTCGTAGGTGTCACCCATCCGATGCGTCAGTCTACCGGGCCTATCCGTTGGGGCTACGATGCGCAGCGTGGATGAGCCGGCCGAGCTGAAGCACACGCCGCTCGAAGCCGAGCACGAGGCCCTGGGTGCCAAACTGGGACCGTTCGGCGGATGGCGCATGCCGATCGAGTACGAGGGAGCGCTGCGGGAGCACGAGGCGGTGCGTGAGCGCGTCGGTCTCTTCGATCTCACCCATCTCGGGAAGGTCGACGTCACCGGGCCGGGAGCCCTCGGCATGCTGCAGCGCGTCGTGACCAACGACCTCTCCAAGGCCGCGGTCGGGGAGGCGCTCTACAGCCTCGTGCTCAACGAGGGTGGCGGCGTCATCGAGGACCTGATCGTGTACCGGCTCGACGATCGGCGCTACTTCGTGGTGCCGAACGCCGCGAACGCCCAGCGTGTGCTCCAGATCCTCGAGGAGACCCCGGCCGAGGACCGGGTCCACCTGATGTACCACCAGGATTGGTGCTTCCTTGCGGTGCAGGGGCCCGACTCCGTGCACGTGATGGAGCGCATCTTCCCCGACGCCGGCGATCTGGCCTTCATGCAGTGCGCCGAGTCCGAGTACCGGCGTCGGCCGGTCATCGTGACCCGCTCCGGGTACACGGGAGAGGTCGGCTTCGAGCTGTTCACCTTCCAGGACGTGGCTCGGGCCCTGTGGCAGGACCTGCTCGAGGCGATGGAACCGTTCGGCGGCATGCCGTGCGGACTCGCGGCGCGCGACGTCCTTCGCCTCGAGATGGGCTATCCGCTCTACGGACAGGATCTGTTCGAGTCGGTCACGGCCCTCGAGGCTGGTCTGTCGTGGGCCGTCTCGTTCGATGCCGGAGCCTTCCGGGGGCGTGATTCGTTGCTGCGCCAACGCGAGGAGGGGCTGCCGAGCCGCCTGCGCGGCCTGCGCATGCAGGAACGCCGGCACATCCCTCGGGCCCACTATCCGGTGTTCACCGGCGACCAGCTGATCGGTGAGGTGACGAGCGGCACGTTCTCGCCCCTGTTGCAGACCGGCATCGCCCTCGCCTACCTGTGGCCGGCCGACGTCGTGTCGGTCGGCGACCGTGTCGAGGTCGACATCCGGGGGCGCCGTGGGGAAGCCGAGGTG
>DASVGA010000285.1:0-4948 GCA_036379795.1 Actinomycetota bacterium
GCCGTCCATCTGGCATCAGCCCTGAGCGTCGACGACGATGCGACGACGGTGGTCGTGACCTGGGACACCGAACTCGCGAGGGCTGCCGTCTCTGCGGGCCTTTCCGTCGTCCCGACCTGATCGAGGCTCCGGGCAAGACGACCCAAAGCTACGGGGGTTCGGGCGTGAACTCGGCGCGCACGCCGAGCAGACGCACCGGGCGGTCGAGCTCGAACCGGCCGAGCGCGACGAGCGCACTCTCCACGATGCGGTCCACGTCGTTCGTGGGCTCGGCGAGCTTCACCCCGTGGGTCGAGGTGAAGAACGACGCGGTGCGCAGCTTCACCGTGACGCGCATCACGAGGCGACCCGCGGGAAGCTCACCCGTCAGCTCCCTCGCGATGCGCACGGTCTCGGCGCGGATCTCGTCGGCGTCGGTGAGATCTCGCTGGAACGTCCGCTCGTGGCTCTGCCCCCGTCGCACGTACGGCTCGGCGCTGACCTCACCGTCGTCCTCGCCCGTGCCGAGGCTTCGGATCCACGGGCCGGTGTTCGGTCCGAAGCGCGCCGCGAGCTCCTCGTCGCCGGCGCTCGCGAGCTCCTCGACCGTGTGGATGCCGAGCGCCTCGAGCTTGGCGGCGGTCTTGCGGCCGATGCCCCAGAGCGCGTCGACCGGCTTCGGCCCCATGAGCGCGGGCCACTCGTCGCGCGCTGAGCCGGAACACACCCCGTGGCTTCGCGAACGCGCTCGCGAGCTTGGCGCGGTGCTTCGAGTCGCCCACGCCGACCGAGCACCAGAGGTCGGTGCGCTCGAGCACGGTGCGCTGCACCTCTCGGGCGAGCGCTTCGGGGTCATCGGTTTCGACCCCCATGAACGCCTCGTCCCAGCCGAGCGTTTGCACGACCGCCGGGAATCCGCGGAGCGTCTGCATCACCCGCTCGCTCGCCTCGAGGTAGTGATCGGCGTCGACGGCCAGGAACGCGGCGTCGGGGCACCGCTTCAACGCCGAGCGCAGCGGCATGCCCGATCGCACGCCGAACTCCCGCGCCTCGTACGACGCGGTCGAGACGACGCCTCGCTTCGTCGGGTCGCCGTCGCCGCCCACGATGACGGGCTTCCCGCGCAGCTCGGGCCGTCGCAGCACCTCGACCGCGGCGATGAACTCGTCCATGTCGACGTGGAAGATCCAGCGCGTCACGGGCCCAGTCTGACGTGGCCGGCCGAGTTCGGGCGCCGCTCGAGCGGTTCAGCGCAATACCCATGGCACGGTAAGCGCAAACCACTCCTTCCGGGCATACTCCGCGCGCATGAAGTGGGCCGATAGAGGGAGGGAAGAACCCCGTCCGGCCGACATCCCGTCGGCTCGCCGAAGGAGGAACGGGCCGTGCAGCTCCACCCGATACGCACCATCGCTCGCATCACGACGGTCGCCGTGATGCTCGGCATCGTCTCCATCTCGATGATGACGCCGGCGAACGCGGCACGGGTGAAGACCATCGTCATCAACGACGTCTCGCTCGTCGAGGGCAACGGCGGCTCATCGTCGCTCGTCTTCACCGTTTCCTGGACGGGATCGAAGGGCGGGGCGGCGCCATCCGCGTCGTACGCGACCGCGAACGCGACCGCGCTCGCGGGTTCCGACTACACCGCGAAGTCCGGCACCGTGACCCTCACGAACGGTGGCTGCCGATGCGGAACGATCTCGATCTCGGTATCGGGAGACAACCTGTTCGAGGGCACGGAGACCTTCGCCATCAACCTCTCCAACGCGAACAACGCCACGATCGGCGACCCGCAGGGTGTCGGAACGATCTACGACAACGAGGGCCCTCCCGCCCTGATCGTGACCGACACGAGCGCCGCCGAAAGCGATGGCGCGATGGGATTCACCGTGCTGCTCACGAGCGGCAGCGTTTCACCGGTGACGGTCGACTACGCCACGGCATCCGGTACGGCGACCGCGACCGACGACTACACGACGACTTCCGGCACCCTCACCTTCGCGTCCGGGCAGACGTCGAAGTCGGTGGCCGTTCCGGTCGTGCAGGACGCGCTTGCCGAAGACACCGAGACCTTCACCGTCTCCCTCTCGAACGCGTCGGGAGCGCCGGTGACCGCCGCCCAGGGCATCGGCTCGATCACCGATGACGATGCTGACCCATCCGTGTCCGTCAGCAACGTTTCGGTCGCCGAGGGAGCGGCTGGCACCACGTCGGCCACGTTCACGGTCTCGCTGTCGGCCGCTGCAGGCCGTGAGGTCGCGGTCGACGCCGCAACGAGCGACACGACCGCCGTGGCCGGCACGGACTACACCTCCGCATCCAGCACGGTGACCTTCGCTGCTGGCGAGACCTCGAAGAGCTTCGTCGTGACCGTCGCGGGAGATCTCGTCTTCGAGGGCGACGAGACGTTCGCGGTGACCCTCGCGGCGCCGGTCAACGCCGATCTCGGCGACGCGAACGGGGTCGGCACGATCACCGACGACGACCTTTCCCCCGCGCTGTCCGTCGACGACGTCACGGTCGTGGAGGGCGCCGGCGGCACCACGATCGCCACCTTCACGGTGAGCCTCTCCAACCCGAGCGCGTCCCTGTCCTCGGCGGTCTGGAGCACGAGCGACGGCTCCGCGACGGCAGGCACCGACTACGCCGCAGGCACGGGCACGGTGTCGTTCGCGGTTGGACAGACCACCCGCACGGTCGAGGTCACGGTGCAGGGAGACACCCTCGACGAGGCCGACGAGACCTTCTCGGTCGCGCTCGCCAACCCGCTCGGATCGTCGATCGCAGACGACACCGGTGTGGCCACGATCGACGACGACGACAAGACCGTGACGGGACTCACGGCCAAGGTGAAGAAGGCGACCCGCTCGCTCAAGGTTTCGGGCCTGATCGAGTCCGCGGCGTCCGGAATGAAGGTCGCTGTCACGCTGCAGCGGAAGAAGGGCGCCAAGTACGTGAAGGTCTCGTCGGTCTCCGCGTCGGTGAAGAGCCTCATGGATCGCGACGCAGACGGGCTCACCGACGGATCGTACGTCGCCACCCTCAAGCGGCCGGCGCGCGGCGCGTACCGGGTGCTCGTGAAGTACGTGGGCAGCGCCGACTACCTCGCGTCCAGCAAGACGGTCGCCCTGCGCATCTGAGTGATCCCGTAGGGGCCGCGCGCCTAGGCGCCCAGAGGTTCCCCTTCCGTCGTTCTCTCGCTGAGTCGCATCGCCACGGTTGCCAACCCGAGCAGGATGGCGGCGCCCATGATCGGGGTGGCAACCCGCTTGATCGCAGCAGCGTCGGCGAGCAACCCCACTACGAATCCGGCGATCCCCAGGTTGATCCCCCAGAAGACGAGCTGATCGGCCCATGACCACACCGCGCGTCTCGCACCGGCGGCCACGAAGAGCAACCCGAAGATCGCGTTCGTCAGGATGCCGATGAAGGTGGCGTGGTCGAGCGCGAGCAGCAGCCGTATCGGCGTCGCGTCGATGTTCTCGCTGTAGCGGACGATCACGTACCCCAGGATCGCGAGCGCCGGTACGAGGAACACGACCGATGCCGCCCCGAAGCGCGCAGGTGATGGCTCGTTCCACCCGATCGACGACAACCGGGAGCGGTGCCGCGCGAGCACGATGCCCACCCCGATCACCTCGAAGAGCAGATTCAGCCCGAGCAGCGGCATCACCTCGAACAAGATGCCCACCGCCAGGAAGATGCCGGCCAGGAAGAACAGCCAAGCCTGCACCCGCCCGCCCCGGGTCACGGTCTCGGTGCCGGGCCCGCCGATGAGCTGCTCGTCGATCGCCACGCCGGCGAGGATCAGGTAGCCCACCACCATCATCGCGGGGTGGGCGCCGCTCATGCCGTCGGAGTAGTCGATCACGCCGGAGAGCATCAGCCCGAGGATCACTCCGAGCACGCCGCCGATCACCAGGTTCACCTGTGAGAGCAGCATAGAGAGCTTGGGAACGGTGAGCGCCTGGCCACGCCGCATCCCGAAGGTCCAGGCGGCGAACCACACGATCGCTGCGAGCATCAGCGTGCCTGTGACCGGGCGCAGGTCGGTCAGGTTGGCCCAGAACGCGAGCACGTACGCGACGACGGCGGCGATCGAGCCATCACGCAGCAACCGCGGCAGCCGCTCGGCCCCGAAGATCCAGGTCGTGGCCGCGAAGATCGACAGCGTGATCCAGCCGAGTGTGCCCGAGTGCACGTGGGCCAAGATCGTGCCGTGACCGAAATCGACGAGATCGGTCCCGTTGAGGATGCCGATCACCACGGTGAAGACGAAGATCGCCATCGCCGCGAAGAGCAGCGGCGTGACGGTGCGTGCGGGCGTGCGATCCACGCGGAGCCTCCCTTCTCGTGGTTGGGAGCCTAGGCTGCACGCTGAAGGGGTTCTAGGTTCACCGAGATGGAACGGCTCTCCCGGATCTCACGTTCTCGTTCCCGGTCACCCCTCCAACACCTGCTTGAGGGTCGTCAGCCCTTCTCGCCAGTAGGCCGTCATGCGATCCCGGGTTCCGGCGTCGGAGAGGCGTTCGTGCGACACCGTCGCCGTGCTCTTCGCCTCGTCCTTCGCTGTGAAGACGACGTGCACCCGGCTCCCGTCCTCACCCCAGTCGAAGTGGGCGGACTTGGGCTTCGTTGCCGTGCGCGTTCGAAGCTCACCGTCGGGTAGCCAGCGCCTCCTCTCGGCGTCGTCGACGAACGCGTCGAACAGGAGCCCGGCGGGCACCGCCACGGTCCTGGTCGCGCCGGCCCGGAAGCCGTCGGGGTGCTCGCCGACGGCGCGCAGCCCTCTCGCCCGCTCGTAGCTGCCGGCCACCGCCTGGGCGTTCCACGCCAGTGGTTCGATGCCCTGCTGCTCGGCGACCCAGCGTGCGATCTCACGATGGGTGCGATCGGCTGCGCCCCAATCGTCGAGCAGGTCGAACCACTCTTCCCAGCCGCGCCCGGTGCGCTCGCGGATCGAGGC
>DASVGA010000286.1:0-2011 GCA_036379795.1 Actinomycetota bacterium
ATCGATGTGATCGGATTGCCGTGGCACCAGGCGCATCAGGAAGCCGAGGTGTGGGAACGGGTCATCTCTGCCCAGGTGGAGCAACGGCTGGTCGAGATCCTCGGCGACCCGGGTGCATGCCCGCACGGCAACCCCATCCCGGGTTCGAGCCACGAGGTCGACGTCGCGTCGCTCACCGCCCTGAACGAGGTGCCCCCGGGCACCGAGGTCGTGCTCCGCCGTCTCACCGAGGACCTGGAGCTCGAGCTCGACGTGATGCGGTTCCTCGAGGAGTCGGGCCTCATGCCGGGAGCGGCGATCGTGGTGGACGGTCTCGGCCCCGACGGGTCGATGCGCCTCACCGTCGCCGAGGAGAGCGTGGCCCTCGGGCCAGAGCTGGTCGACAACCTCTGGGTCGAGGTCGCCGGCGGTCGGAAGTAGTCGTGCGTCGCCGGCGGTTCGTGCCCGAACGACCTTGACGCGAATCCGACCCCTCGGATAGGGTTTCGCCCTACCGAAGATACGATGTTCGGGTGTCCGAACAAGGGAGGGACGCTGGTCGTGGGTGCTGCATTCCTGGTCGCGCTGCGTGAGGGCATCGAGGCGGCGCTCATCATCTCGATCCTGCTGGCCTACCTGAAGCAGGTCGGGGCTCGGGACCGCCAGAACCTGGTGTGGTGGGGAACGGGCGCGGCGATCATCGTCAGCCTGCTCGTCGGCGCCGTGATCTTCAGCGCCGACGCCGAGTTCGAAGGTGCGGCCGAGGAGATCTTCGAAGGCGTCGTGACGTTGATCGCGGTGAGCGTGCTCACGTGGATGATCTTCTGGATGCGACGCCAGGGGTCGCGTGTGAAGTCGGAGCTGCAGGAGCGCGTCGACACCGCCTTGCTCACCGGCGGCTTCGCGCTCGCGGCCCTCGCGTTCGTCGCCGTGCTCCGCGAAGGGGTCGAGACCGCGCTGTTCATCTTCGCGGCGTCCCAGGGCACGGCCGTCGAATCCGGGGGCGTGGGTGCACAGGTCGCGGGCGCCACGCTCGGCCTCGCGATCGCGGTCGGGCTCGGCGCGATGCTCTACCGAGGCGGCCTGAAGCTCAACCTCCGCTCGTTCTTCCGCATCACCGGACTGCTCCTGATCGTCGTCGCCGCGGGGCTCTTCGCGTTCGCGCTGCACGAGCTGCAGGAAGCCGGGTGGCTCCCGATGCTCGCGGGCACGGCATTCGACATCTCGGCCACGCTTCCCGACGACAGCGGCGTGGGCGGCATCCTTCGGGCGATCTTCGGATACCAGGCGAACCCGACCTGGCTCGAGATCGCGGGATGGCTCGGCTATCTCGTGGTGGTCGGAGGGCTCTTCCTCAGATCGAGACCTGCGCACCCCGCGACCCAGCCGGCAACGGCCCCCGCCGCCGACGTCGCGCGCACCGCGCCGCGAACCTGACCGTCGGCCCCGCTGCCGAGTTGACAGGTCTCAACCTCGCGTTTATCGTTCGCGACGGTCCCGCGAGGCCGCACGCAGGTTCGGGAAACCGAGTCGGCTCAGGTCGCACGGGACCGCAGCATGACGGGCCGCGATGCTCGACAGGGAACGATCGCGTATGGGGAAGGCGTGATCGAACCCGAGGGGCGTCGCGGCCCGTCATCTGTTCCCAGGGGGGGCGAGTCGTCGTGATACGGCGACCCGCAACCCGGGGTCGAGAGTTCCGTCGACCCTGAACCACGGCTGGACCCTGTTGGGATCTGCGGCCCTCCGCTACCACGCCGGCCTCGGCGAGCCGCCCTGCCGGTGTCAGCCCTTGAGTGCTGCGCGGGCCTTCGCGTTGTCGCTGGTGACGAAGACGAGCCTCGAACCACTCGCGATGTACGTGCGCTCGATGTTCACGCCCGCCTCGGCGATCCGCCGTGCGTAGCGACCCAGCACCCCGGGCCGATCCAAGCCGGATACGTAGATGGCGATCGCTTCGCGCCTGTCGTCGACGGGGAATCCCGCCGGCTCGAGTGCTGCCAGCGCACCCTCGGCGCTCTCGACCAAGATG
>DASVGA010000287.1:0-8059 GCA_036379795.1 Actinomycetota bacterium
CGGCATCCCGCTCGCCGACGAACCCGCGATCCTTGCCGAGACCGTCAAGTTGGTGCAGTCGCTCACCGACGTGCCGCTGTCGATCGACTCATCGATCGTCGCCGCCTCGGAAGCCGGTCTCGCCGTGTATCAGGGGAAGCCGCTCGTGAACTCCGTGACCGGGGAGGACGATCGCATCGAGTCGGTGCTGCCGCTCGTCGCGAAGCACGGTGCGGCGGTCGTCGCGATCACGAACGACGAGACCGGCATCAGCGAGGATCCCGACGTGCGGTTCATGGTCGCAGAGAAGATCGTTCACGCGGCCGCCGACCACGGCATCGCCCCGCACGACATCGTCGTCGACCCACTCGTCATGCCGGTCGGAGCGATGGGCACGGCGGGCCGGCAGGTCTTCGCGCTGGTGCGCCGGCTCCACGACGAGCTCGGTGTCAACACGACGTGTGGCGCCTCGAACGTCTCGTTCGGGCTCCCCAACCGCAACGGGCTGAACGGGGCCTTCCTCGCGATGGCGATCGCCAACGGCATGACGAGCGCGATCACCTCGCCGTTGCACGAGGAGGTGCGTCAAGCCGTGATGGCCGCCGACGTGCTGATGGGAACCGACGCGCACGCGGAAGCCTGGATCCGCCGTTACGGAGAGGGCCGGAGCCAAGGCGACGCCGCCGGTGGGCGCAGGCGCGGGGGCCGCGCGGGCAGGCGCACGAGCGCCGCGCCCGAAGGGCTCGACACCGCCGGCGTGCCCGAGGCGGCACCGGAGCCGTGACCGAGGCGCGGGACTCGCTGGTCGTCTTCACGCCGTCGGGCAAGCGCGGCCGGTTCGCCGACGACACGAACCTGCTCGACGCCGCCCGCTCGCTCGGGGTCGACCTCGACTCGGTCTGTGGCGGGCGCGGCATCTGCGGACGCTGTCAGGTCGTCGTGGCCGAGGGCGAGTTCGCCAAGCACGGCATCACCTCGAGCGCCGACCATCTCTCGGACTTCAGCGAGCCGGAGGCGCGATATCGAACCCTGAAGGGCCTCTCCGCGGATCGCCGGCTCGGCTGCCACGCACGCGTGATGGGCGACCTCGTCGTCGACGTGCCGCCCGAGAGCCAGCTCCACCGTCAGGTCGTGCGCAAGGAAGCAGACGCCCACCCCATCGAGGTCGACCCGGTGCTGCGGCTGCACTACGTGGAAGTCCGCGAGCCCGACCTCGCCGATCCGAGTGGCGATCTGCAGCGGCTCGCCGAGGCGCTCGAACGCGACTGGTCGCTCACGGGACTCGTCGCCGATCCGCACGTGCTCGCTACCTTGCAGCGGACGCTCCGCACCGGCGACTGGAAGGTCACCGTCGCCGTGCACGACGGGAGCGAGATCACGGCGGTGTGGCCCGGCTTCCATGACGTAGCGCTGGGCGTGGCCTTCGACGTCGGCTCGACGACGGTGGCGGGGCATCTGTGCGACCTGCACACGGGTGAGGTGCTCGCGAGCGCGGGCGCGATGAACCCGCAGATCCGCTTCGGCGAGGACCTGATGAGCCGGGTGAGCTACGTGATGATGCACCCTGGCGCCGAGGCGGAGCTCACCGCCGCGATCCGCACCTGCGTCGACGGGCTGATCGCCGAGCTCTGCACCGTCGCCGCTGCCGACGTGAACGATGTGCTGGAACTCACCGTCGTCGGCAATCCGATCATGCACCACCTGTTCCTGGGACTCGACCCGACCGAGCTCGGTGGAGCGCCGTTCGCCCTCACGACCGACGAGGCCGTGCATCGCATCGCTCGCGAGCTCGAACTGACCGCCACGAACACGGGCGCTCGTACCTACGTGCTTCCGTGTATCGCGGGCCACGTGGGCGCCGACACCGCGGGTGTGATCCTGAGCGAGGCGCCGCACGATCAGGAGACGGTGAACCTGATCGTCGACGTCGGCACGAACGCCGAGATCGTGCTCGGCAACCGTGACCGGCTGTTGGCGGCGTCGAGTCCGACGGGACCGGCGTTCGAAGGGGCGCAGATCTCCTGCGGCCAGCGGGCGGCCCCCGGTGCGATCGAACGCGTTCGCATCGATCGGGAGACGCTCGAGCCGCGTATCCGGGTGATCGGCGACGAGCGGTGGAGCGACGAGCCGGGGTTCGACGCGTCGGCGGTGACCGGGGTCGCGGGCAGCGGCATCATCGAGGCGATCGCGGAGCTGTTCCTCGCGGGTGTGATCACCGCCGACGGGGTCATCGACGGAGCGCTCGCCGCGCGGAGCGAACGCGTGATCGGCGAGGACCGCACCTTCTCCTACGTGCTGCATGACGTGCCCGGCGCCCCGAGGCTCGTGATCACCCAGAACGACGTGCGCCAGATCCAGCTCGCCAAGGGCGCCCTCTACGCAGGCTGCCGCCTGTTGATGGATGCGCTCGGCATCGAGACCGTCGACCGTATCAGGCTGGCCGGCGCCTTCGGTGCCCACATCGATCCGGTGCATGCGATGGTGCTCGGTCTCGTGCCTGACTGCGATCCGTCGCAGGTGACGAGCGCGGGCAACGCAGCCGGCACCGGCGCCCGCATCGCCTTGTTGAATCGAGCCGCGCGCGCCGAGATCGAGCAGGTGGTCCGCCGGGTCGAGAAGCTCGAGACCGCCGTGGAGCCGCGCTTCCAGGAGCACTTCGTGGGTGCGATGGGCATCCCGCACGCGACCGATGCCTTCCCGCGTCTCGGGGCGGTGGTCGACCTGCCGGTGGCGCGAGCGCCTGACGCGCGCGATCGGCGCCGCCGTCGGCACGCCCCAACCCGACCCGAGAGGAGCACCACATGAGCGACGAACCAGCAGCGCCGCGCCGGCGGCGGACCGGTGGACGGGAAGGGCGGGCCGCGGCGCGACTCGCGACCGTGGCCGAGCGGGTCCCGTTCATCACCCGAGTGCTGACGCCGGTCGAGGTGCTGAGCGAGGAGGGCCTCGCGACGATCGAGCACAACGCCGACACGATCCTCGAGCAGGTCGGCATCGAGTTCCGCGAAGCGCCCGACGCCCTCGAGCTGCTGAAGGGCGCGGGGTGCGAGATCGAGGGCGAGCGGGTGCGCTTCCCGCGTGGGCTGGCACGCCAGCTCGTGCAGGCGACCGCGCCGCGCGAGTTCGATCAGGTCGCCCGCAACCCCGCCAACACCGTGCACATCGGCGGTGACGCCACGGTGTTGGCGCCGGCGTACGGCTCGCCGTTCGTGCGCGACCTCGACGGGGGGCGGCGCTACGGCACGATCGAGGACTTCCGCAACTTCGTGAAGCTCGCGTACATGACGCCGTACCTGCATCACTCAGGCGGAACGGTGTGCGAGCCGGTCGACCTTCCGGTGAACAAGCGCCACTACGACATGGTCTACGCCCACATGCGGTACTCGGACAAGGCGTTCATGGGCTCGGTGACGCATCCGCAGCGCGCGCAGGACACGGTCGAGATGGCGCGGGTGCTGTTCGGGGAAGACGCGCTCGAGGCGCAGCCGCACGTGGTGGGTCTGATCAACGCGAACTCCCCGCTCGTGTGGGACACGATCATGCTCGGCGCAGCCAAGGCATACGCCGAGGCGAACCAAGCGGTGATCATGACGCCGTTCATCCTGGCGGGCGCGATGAGTCCCGCGACCGCGGCCGGCGCCGCGACCCAGACGCTCGCCGAGGCCCTCGCCGGCCTGGCCTACGTGCAACTGGTGCGGCCGGGTGCGCCGGTCATCTTCGGCTCCTTCGCGTCATCGATGTCGATGCAGTCCGGCGCGCCGACGTTCGGCACGCCCGAGCCGGCGCTCGTGCTCTACGCGCTCGCGGCCTGCGCGCGGCGCCTCGGGGTGCCCTTCCGAAGCGGCGGTTCGCTCACGGCTTCGAAGGTGGCCGACGCCCAGGCCGCGTACGAGTCGGCGAACACGCTGCAGCCGACGGTGCTCGCCGGTGTGAACTTCGTGCTGCATGCAGCGGGCTGGCTCGAGGGCGGGCTCGCGATGGGCTACGAGAAGTTCGTGCTCGACCTCGACCAGTGCGGGCAGATGCACGCGTTCGCGAAGGGGATGGATCTCTCACCCAACGGACAGGCGCTCGACGCGATCGTCGAGAACGGTCCCGGCCAGCACTTCCTCGGCACGGCGCACACGCTCGCGAACTTCGAGACGGCGTTCTACCGGTCCGAGATCGCCGACAACAACTCGTTCGAGCAATGGGAGCTGGAAGGGTCGCTCGACGCGTCGATGCGAGCCAACGCGGTGTGGAAGCGCATGCTCACCGAGTACGAGCCTCCTCCGATCGACGAGGCCGCCGACGAGGAGCTGCGGGAGTGGATCGAGCAGAAGAAGGCGAGCTTTCCCGATTCGAACGTCTGACCCGCGGTCCCGCTCCGGTTCACGCCGCCAGGCGCCGATACGCCATCATGTCGCGCGGCCCAACGGCGCTCCGCGACGTCGAGGAAGGTGAACCCACGTGGCCTTGAGGCTCAAGCGGAAGACGGCGGCGCTGCCCGATGGGCAACGGGCGGCCCTGCGCCACCTGGTCGCCGCACCCAAGTTCGAGCTCATCCCGCTGAAGAACGCCCTCGATGCGGCGGCCTCGTTGCCTCCCGGCGCGAGGGTCACGGTCACCGCGTCACCGAGCCACGGCATCGAGTCGACGATCGAGCTCGCGGAGCAGCTGAGCAGGGCCGGTCACGACGCGGTGCCGCACCTGTCGGCGCACATGATCCGCGATCGGGCGCACCTCGCCGACCTGCTCGACCGCTGCCGGGCGGCCGGCCTCCGAGAGGCGTTCGTCGTGGGCGGCGACGCGAAGGACCGCGGCGATCTCCACGACGGTCTCGCGCTTCTGCGTGCGATGCACGAGCTCGGTCACCCCTTCGAGGCGATCGGCGCGCCGAGCTATCCCGACGGGCATCCGGACATCTCCGATGGCCGCCTGCTCGAGGTGCTCCTCGAGAAGCAGGCGCTCGTCTCCTACATGGCCACCCAGATGTGCTTCGACCCCGACGCGATCGTGCGGTGGATCGGCGAGATGCGCCGACGCGGCGTGACGCTCCCGGTGCACCTCGGAACGCCGGGCGTGGCCGACATCGCGAAGCTCATGACGATCAGCGCGCGCATCGGCATCGCCGACAGTGCGCGGTACCTCAAGAAGAACAAGCGCATGGTGGGGCACCTGCTCACGCCGGGCAAGTTCGGGCCCGACGCGCTGCTCGAAGGGGTGGCGCCGGCGATCGCCGACCCGGCCGCGAAGATCGAGGCGCTCCATCTGTTCACGTTCAATCAGGTGAGCGCGACCGTCGAGTGGCAGGAGCGGATGCTCGCCAGCCTCGACGACTGACCCGGGGGCGACGGAACCACGCCTCAGCAAAGCCCGGGATCTCGCCCGGACTCGGGGTCACGTTCTCCCGGTGTTCGGCTCGGATCACCGTGCCAGACTGCGCTTCCGACCGACGTGAACGGGGGTCATGCAGTGGGGATCGAGGTGCCGTGCGGGCTGTGTGGTCCGCGGCCGTTCACGGAGTTCTCGTTCGGCGGTGAGTGGCGTGAGATCGACGCGCCCGACGCCGAGCGTGACTTCGCTCGCGTCTACCTCCCGGAGAACCTCGAGGGCCCACAGCGGGAGCGCTGGTTCCACGTCATGGGCTGTCGCACGTGGACCACGGTGACGCGCGACACTCGCACGAACGTGATCGCTTGAGGCCGGCTCGGTGAGTTCCCCGGGTTCGATCCGCTTCGAGGGTCGCGACGTGACGGTCGCCGACGGCGACACCGTGGCGTCGGCCCTGTACCGCGCCGGCGTCCGCACGTTCTCGCGATCGGTGAAATACCACCGGCGCCGCGGCCTGTATTGCGGCTCGGGCGACTGCCCGAACTGCCTCATGACGGTCGATGGGCAGCCCGCCGTGCGCACGTGCACGACGGCGTGTCGTGACGGCATGTCGGTCGAGCGCGCCGGGGGGTGGCCGAGCGCCGAGCGCGACCTGTTGCACGTGACCGACTCGCTGCATCGGCTGATGCCGGTCGGCTTCTACTACAAGACCTTCATCAGACCGCGGTTCGCCTGGACCGTGGCCGAGCGTGTGATCCGCCGCGCGACCGGACTCGGCGCCCTTCCATCCACCACGGCCGCCGAGCGCACCGTGGTGCGCCACGAGCATGCCGACGTGCTTGTCGTCGGTGCGGGCGTCGCCGGGCTGGAAGCCGCGCTCGACGCTGCGACCTCGGGCGCGCGTTCCGTGATCGTCTGCGACGAAGGTGGCATCGGCGCCGGCATCGCGCCTGGGCGCACGCACGACGCGATCCGAACGCTCGAGGCGCAGGTTCGCGCGGATGCGGCGATCACCGTGCTCGAGGATCACGTCGCGATCGGGGTCTACGAAGGTCCTCACGTGCCGTTGGCCTCCGCCGACGAGCTCGTGCACGTGCACCCCTCGCGCCTCGTGGTCGCGACCGGCGCCGCCGAGGAGCATGCGGTCTTCGTGGGCAACGACCTGCCGGGCGTGATGCTTGGACGGGCCGCAGCCGCGCTCGCCGGCGTGCACGGGGTACCCCCCGGCGAGCGCGCGGTCGTCGCGCTTGCAACCGAGGAAGGCCTCGACCACCTCGGAACCCTGCTCGACGCAGGGATCGTGGTCGCCGCCGTCGCCGTGCCGGGTGCCATGGCCGATCGGCTTCCCGCCTCGGGGATCGGTGAGATCGTCGTCGACGGTGACGTGCATGAGGCGCGCGGCGACTCGTCGCTTCGCTCGGTGGTGCTCTCGCGCGACGGCCGGGCCAAGCGGTTCGACTGCGACCTGCTCGTGCTCTCGCTCGGCCTCGCCCCTCGCGACGGGCTCGCGCGCATGGCGCTCCCGTCGGAGCCCGTGACCCTCGTCGGCGACGCTGCCCTCGAGGTCGGGGCCGGCACGTGCGGGCGTGACGGCACCGTGTGTCTGTGTGAAGACGTCTCCGTGCACGACCTCGAGCAGGCCTGGGACGAGGGGTACCGCAACGCCGAGATCCTGAAGCGGTACACGACCACGACGATGGGACCGTGCCAGGGGGCGATGTGCGGCAGGGCCATGGCGTGCTTCGTGCGCGATCGCGGCGAGTCGGACGCCGCATCAGAGCCCCGCCTCGCCACGCCTCGCACGACCGCGCGGCCGCCCGCCAGGCCCGTCACGCTGGAGACGCTCGCGGCCGGCGTGCACGAGATCGTCGACAAGCGCACCTCGCTGCACGACCTGCACGTGGGCGCCGGCGCCCGGCTCGACCGCTCCGGAGGGTGGCTCCGGCCGTTCTCCTACGGCGACTGGCGCGAGGAGTACCGAGCCGTGCGGGAACGGGTGAGCGTGATGGACGTCGGTACCCTCGGCACGTTCACGATCGCGGGCGCCGGCGCCGGCGAGCTGGTGGATCGGTTCTTCCCGTGCCGGGTCGCCGACCTCGCGACGGGCCGCACCCGATACGTCGTGGCTCTCGACGATGCCGGCTACGTGATGGACGACGGCCTGCTGGCCCGCGTCGGCGACGACGAATGGTTCCTGACCACGACCTCCGGCGGGGCCGTGCGCACCGACGCGAGGCTCCGCGATCACATCGAGCGTCTCGCGCTCGACGCGCACGTGCTCGATCGCACGGCGCAGTGGGGCGCGATCAACGTGGCCGGCCCGCACGCACGCGATCTGCTCCAGCGCCTGACCGACCACGACCTCGGAGCAGCGGCGGTGCGGTATCCGGGGTTCGCCGACGTCACGGTCGCGGGCGTGCCCTGCCGGGCGGTGCGCACGGGGTTCGTGGGCGAGCTGGCGTTCGAGCTGCACCACCCGCGCCGTCGCGGCCCCGAGCTGTGGACCGCGCTCGTCGAGGCGGGCCGTGAGTGGGACCTGCGTCCGCACGGTCTCGACGCCCTCGAGCTGCTGCGGCTCGAGAAGGGACACGTCTACCTCGGCCAGGACACGATGCCCGACGACACGCCGGCCAAGCTCGGCCTGTCGTGGGCGGTCGACATGAGCAAGCCATGGTTCGTCGGCAAGCGGGCGCTCGAGCGCATGGCCACGTTTCCACTCGTGAGACGGCACGTCGGGATCGAGTTCTCAGGTGGTCCGAGCGAGGTT
>DASVGA010000288.1:0-5249 GCA_036379795.1 Actinomycetota bacterium
GAGCTCGACGCCGTCCTCTACGACCTCGCCGACGGGCTGCGCGCCGTCGCCGTCGCGCTCGTCATGCTCTTCCACCTGAGGGTGCCCGGCTTCGAAGCCGGCTTCCTCGGTGTCGACGTCTTCTTCGTGCTCTCGGGGTTCTTGATCACCTCGCTCGCGCTCGATGAGATCGACCGCACGCGCACGCTCTCGCTCACGGCGTTCTGGGCCAGGCGCATCCGGCGACTGGTACCGGCGCTCGTCGTCTTCCTGTTGGTCGTGGCCACGGTGACCTCGATGAGCGCGACCTTGACCGAACGGGAGTCCGTGCGCAGCGACCTGGTCGCCACAGCCTCCTACGTGGCCAATTGGAGGTTCATCGAGACCAGCAGCTACTTCGAATCCAACGGCATCGAGTCGCCGGTCGAGCATGCGTGGTCGCTGGCGGTCGAGGAGCAGTTCTACCTCGGCTGGCCGCTGGCCCTGCTCGCGGTGGGGCTGCTCACCCGATGGCGTCGTCCGCGTCGGGCGGTCGGTGTGCTCGCGGGCGCGGGTGCGTTGCTGTCCGTCGTCGCCATGGCGGCGCTCTGGGATCCCGCGGCCGTGGAGCGCGCGTACATGGGCACCGACGCGCGCATCTTCGAACCGCTCATCGGTGCGTGCGGTGCGGCCGTCATCGGCCCTGCCCGCGTGCGGGCGCTGCTCGACCGCGCCGGACCGGCGCTCGCCGTGGCAGGAGCGGCGGGCCTCGTCGCATCGCTCGCCTGGATCAGGCCGGACGGCCCGGCGTACTACCGGGGCGGCGCCGTGCTCGTGAGCCTGACGACGCTCGCGATCGTCGCGCCGGTCTGGCGCGGTGCAGCCGGGCCGATCGGAGCCGCGCTCGGACGGTCGCCGCTGGCGCGGATCGGCGAGATCTCCTACGGCATCTACCTGTGGCACTGGCCGATCATCCTGTGGCTCGGTCTCCGCGAACCGGCCGCGTCGTACCCGATCGCCGTGGCGATCGCGGCGGTCGTGCTCACCGTCGGTGCCGCCGCCGCATCGTTCGCGCTGGTCGAGGAGCCATTCCGCCGGCGCCGGGCGACCGGGCGGCACGCGAAGCGCTGGGTGCCATCGCGCGCGTGGGTGCTCGCGGCTGCGCCGATGTCACTGGTCGTCGTCGCGGGCATCTCGATGGCGGCGACGGTCGTACCCCCGCCTACGCCCGGCGACCCCGTGGTCATGCTCGTCGGCGACTCCGTTCCCGAGCATCTCGCGGTGACCATCGAGGAACGCTCCGCGGATCGCGGATGGCGGATCGTGTCGGCGAGCCATGGCAGCTGTCCGGTGACCGGCGAGGTCGCGACCTACCTGGGGGGCCGACCCGTTCGGGAGGCCGACGCGTGCAGCGACCGCATCGTGCCCGAGCAGGACGCGCTCATCGCGAGCACCGACCCCGATCTCGTCGTGTGGTGGGACCGCTGGTCGATCTCCTCGTTCCTCACGAGCGACGGCGCGCTCGCGAGGTCGGGAACGCCGCGCTTCTGGCGTGAGCGACGCGAAGCGCTGCGCGAGACGGTCGGGCGGCTCTCCTCGACCGGGGCCACGGTCGTGCTCGTCGCGACCGAACCCCCCGGACGCAACGTCACGGCCCGCTGCACCGAGGATCGCTGCCACGAATGGCTCGAGTTCCAGGTGACCCGCTACGACGATGTCACGTCACGATGGAACACGATGCTTCGCAACTACGCCGACCGCCATCCTCGTCAGGCGGTGTTCGTCACCATCACCGACGTCGTGTGCGCGGATCATGTCTCACCCTGCGACGACACGCTGGCCGGCATGCCCGCACGGCCCGACGGCACCCACTACGAGGGTGCGGGGGCAGAACTCGTGTCCGACGCGCTCGTGACGAGACTCGCCCCGTACATGGACGACGCGGCGAGGGCCTGACTCGGTCCCATCTCCGGTCGGCGCCCTACGCCGCGACCTCGGCCACGCACAGGAAGGCTCGCTCGAGCACGAGCCGCGTGTTGAGGTTGAGGTCCTCGGCGAGCTCGGCCCTGGCGGCCTCGAGCCCGGCCAGGCCGCGAGCCGCGCGCACGACCGAGAGATCGGTCGCCGGAGCGATGTCAGGGTTCAACAGCTCGTCGCGCGGCGCGCCGACGCTCGCGGCGATGCGATCGCGCAACAACGCCGACGCGCCGAGCAGCACCCAGTCGACGTAGTCGCGCTCGGCCCGGCGTTCCTTGCGCTTGAACCTGGTCTCGATGCGCCGGATCGCGCCGCGATACATCTCCTCGGGGCGTCCCTTCTCGTCGAGGAACGGCGCCAGCTCGTCGTCGAGCTGCGACTTCATCGTCTTCTTGTAGTCGGCAGCGGCGGCGAGCACCGCCTCGGCGGCGCCGAGCGCTCCGGTCGGGCCGCGGGCAGCCAGATCGAGCGCGTCGACGGCCGCGTCTCGGAACGCGAGGCCGTCGGCGCTCGTCGCGAGGCGCCGCGCGCGTCCCAGGTTGCCTCCGGTGAGCCGGGCGGCGAGCTGGGCCCTGGCCCGCTCGACGCCCTCGGCGGTCAGCGCCTCGACCACGAACGACTCCGACAACGCCGTGAACGTGACCATGTGGCAGCGCGACCGCACCGTGTCAGGAAGCTCGTGCGCGCGCGCCGACATCAGCAGGAAGACGGCATCGGCCGGCGGCTCCTCGAGCACCTTGAGCAGGGTGTCGGCGGCCGCGGGCGAGAGCCGGTCGGCCTCGCGGATCACGAAGACCTTTCGTCCCGGCTCGGGCGGTGTGCGCGACGCCGGATGACAGACCTCGTCGCGCACGGTGTCGACGTGGATGTCACGGCCCTCGGGTTCGACCAGGAACTCGTTGGGGTGCTGATCCTTGAGCGCGAGGCGGCAGTTGCGGCACTCCCCGCAGCCACCGTTCGCACAGAGCAGCGCGGCGGCGAAGGCGCGCGCGGCGAGCGACTTGCCGCTTCCCTCGGGCCCGGCGAACACGTACGCGTGATGCGGATGCTCGGCCGCGCCCCGCAGGAACGCCATCGCGCTGTCTTGACCAGGCACGTGCTCGAGCACTGGCAACGTCATGAACCGGAGTCTATCGACGAGCCGCGACGCCCCGGTTTCAGCCGATGGCGTCCGGTCCGTTCGAGCGTTCGTAGTCGGCGAGCGCCTTGTCGAGGGCCTCACGCACGCCTTCGAACACCTCGGCGGGCGTGTCGTCGGCGTCGACGACCACGAAGCGTTCGGGGTGCTCCTCCGCGATCTTGAGATAGGCGTCGGCCACCTTCGCGTGGAAGTCCTGGCCTTCGAGCTCCATGCGGTCGGGTGACTCGGTCGAGCGAAGCAGACCGCGCTCGGGCTCGAGGTGCAGCAGGATCACCAGGTCGGGGAACAAGCCCTGCGTCGCCCAGACGTTGAGCGTCAGCACGTCCTGCTCACCCAGACCGCGGGCCCACCCCTGGTAGGCAAGCGAGGAGTCGACGTATCGGTCGCAGATCACGACCTTTCCCTCGGCGAGCGCCGGACGGATCACGCTCGTGACGGTCTGCGCTCGCGCGGCGGCGAACAGCAGCGCCTCGCTGCGAGCGTCGAGCTTTCCGGTCTTCGGGTCGAGCAGCACCTCCCGGATCTTCTCCCCCAGCTCGGTGCCACCGGGCTCGCGCGTGACGAGCACGTCCTGCCCAAGCTCGGTGCGCAGGTACTCCTCGGCGAGACGGATCTGCGTGCCCTTGCCCGCGCCTTCCACGCCTTCGAAGGCGATGAACAGCCCGGTCGCCGGCGGGCGCTTCAGCTTGGGCACGAGCGCGAGCGGGACGGGACGGGAGAGGCGATGGCGATGCAGCAGCCGGCGCGTGTTGAACCCGGCCGCCGCAGCGAGGGCGCCCGCCGTCCACAGGGCGAGTCGGGTGCCCGAGAGGTCGAAGCGCTGCCCACCGACGTAGAACTCGTACGTGCCATAGACGCTCGACAGGATAGGGTAGACCGTGAGGCTCAGGAACAGTCCGCTCCGCGAGAGCGTCGTGAGCGAGCCGAACGTGCGCCCACGGAACTCGTCCTCGACGTTCTCCTGCAACAACGTGTACCCGCTCACCCACGCCAGGCCGCAGAAGGCGCCGAGCCAGACGGTGACGACGGAGGCCAGGGGCAGGTTGGGCATCGCGGCGAGCACGAACAGCGCGACCGCGGCCGCGACGAGTCCCCATACGAACGTCAGCCCCCGGTCCACGAACCTCGCGACCTGGTTGCTCGACGCCATGCCGAGCGCCATGCCCACGCCGAACGCGGTGACGATCACACCCCACGCCGCCTCGCCGGCGTCGAGCGAGCGCACGAAGATCGGGCCGAGCGCGAGCACGGCGCCGACCGCGCCGAACGCGACGACGATGCCGGCGGTCATCGCCGAGGCGATCGAGTCTTCCCGCAGGAACCGCACCCCGTCGACGACGTCACGCCAGATGCGGCTGATGTCGAAGCGGCCGGAGAGCCCTCCTGTCTTCGGCGGGAACGTGATGCTGCTCACCATGTAGGCCGAGAACAGGAAGGTTCCGCCGTCGAGCAGCAGCGCGAGCGCCTGCGGACGGTCGCCGAGCCACGGCAC
The DNA here is from genome assembly GCA_036379795.1 of Actinomycetota bacterium. GTDB lineage: Bacteria > Actinomycetota > UBA4738 > UBA4738 > HRBIN12 > JAOUEA01. Next base: position 4,569 of record DASVGA010000288.1, read on the forward strand.
CCGCACCGCGAGCCCGGTCGAGAAGACGGCGAGCGCCGCGAAGACCCCTCCGCCGAGCGGCAACGTGCCGTAGGTGCTCACGAGACCGATCGCGTTGGCGTTCGCGAGCTGTCGCCTGGGCACCATATTGGGAAGCGACGCGTCGCGCGCCGGGGTCCACAGCAGCGAGAGGCACTCGATCGCGAACGACAGCAGGAAGATCGCCCACAGCTGCCCGATGAAGGCCATCGCCCCGTACATCACGGCGCGGCCGACATCGGCGATGATCATGATCTGCTTGCGGTCGGTGCGGTCGACGAGAGCGCCCGCGAACGGACCGAACAGCACGGCAGGCAGCATGCGCGCGGTCATGACCGCACCGACCGCGAGACCGGCGGCGGCGGTCGAGCCTGAGAGTCCGGTCACGAGCGACGTGACCGCGATGAATCCGACCCAGTCGCCGAGCGACGAGATGGTCATCGCGGCGAGGAGCCGCGAGTACGAGGGGTGGGTCAGCAGGTCCTTCAGGGTCGCCGCACGGGTTCCGCGGAGCGCGGCGACCTCGTCGGCGACCGATGCCACGTCTGGCTACGCCTCGGCGGCGGGAGCGGCCTCGGCCGCCGGTTCCTTCTTCGCGGCCGCGGGCTTCGCACGTGGGCTCGTTGGCTTCTTCTTCGCCGTGTTCTTCCGCTTCGCCGTGGT
>DASVGA010000289.1:0-2984 GCA_036379795.1 Actinomycetota bacterium
GGTCGGCTCCACCACGTCGGTCGGCTCCACCACGTCGGTCGGCTCCACCACGTCGGTCGGCTCCACCCCGTCGGTCGGCTCCACCCCGTCGGTCGGCTCCACCCCGTCGGTCGGCTCCACCCCGTCGGTCGGCTCCACGCAAGGATCGGCGCTCTCTTCGGTCGTCGTCTCGGCATCGTCCGAGTGGTCCAGAGCTCCGAACCTTCCGGGGCCGGCGAGGCTCACCGAGGCGAGCAGCGTGACGACGAACACCGACATGAACATGGTGAGGGCGCGCCGATGCAGATCCATGGACGCATCATCGGAGCGTGCTGGCTAGTTCTTGAGTGCTACCGAGGAATCAGTCGTTGGCGGGACGGGGAGCATCGCGACGGCCGACGGCACCGACGCGATCGCGTCGTCGAAGAGTGCTTCCGCGGCAACGATGTTGGCCTCGGTGCCCGAGTTGTGGCTCACCCTTTCATGGTCGATGCCGTCGGCCACTCGGCCGGTCGCGCGGTCGTACACGGCGCGGCCATCGGCGTCGACGCGATCGAACCAGTCTCTCGCCGCGGCGGCGAGCGTTCCCCACTCCGACTCGTCGACGCTCGTCAGCTGCTGCAGGCAGTAGACGGCGCATGCGACGTCGTAGGGGCTGACGGCGGGGCGGTCGAACCCGCCGAGCGCGATCGGCTTCCAGAGCGCTCGGGCACTCGAGCGGGCGACCTCGATCAGGCGGTCGTCGCCGAGCTCGCGTGCAGCCTCGACGAGCACTCCTTCTTGTATGTGCGCCCACAGGTGCGGCTCGCCTCGCTCGTCCGGGTTGTTCATGAGCACGTCGCCGATGCGGTTGGACGCGATCTCGTCGGCCCAGGTGCGAACGGCGGCCCTCGCATCGGGGAACGCAGGGTCACCGAGCAGTCGCATGCACACGATCACGTGCAGCGCGCGCACGTCGCTCGGTGCGGGCCGAGCGATCGCGTGATCGAGGCCGCGGCGAGCTGCGGCCAGCGCTCGTTCGTCGCCGAACGTGAGCCAGGCTCGGCTCACGCCACAGAGTGCCCGTGCGTGCCAGAAGTTCTCGCCGATCGACGACGTGAGCCCGGTCTCGTTGCGCGTGCCCGACCAGTCGTAGATGAAGTTCCACCAGCGTCCGTCGTCGTCCTGCATCGACAAGACGAACTCCAGCAGACCACGCGCCCAACGCTCGATCCCCGGGTCGCGCGTTCGCTCCCAGACGCCGCAGAGCACGTCGAGTACCCGGGCCGTGTCGTCGATGCACGCCACCCCCTCGAACCCGGATTCCCTGGCGGCGACGAGATCACCGTCGGGGCCGCTGTAGACCGCCAGCGCCATGGCGCCGGGTCCGGCCGTCGGCACGGGGCGCGTGAGTCGCGCGAGCTGTCTCAGCACGGATCGAGGTGGGCGATGATGTCCGAGATCGAGAAGTCGGCGGCGGCCAGGCACGAGTCGGCGGCGCCGTAGTAGACGCGGATACGGCCGTCGTCGAGGGTGACGTGTCCGCTCGGGAAGACCACGTCGTGCAGGAACCCCGACCGCTCGTAGTCGAGCTCGGGGCCGAGCAGCGGATACGACGAACGAGCCAGTACCTTCGCGGGGTCGTCGGCGTCGAGCAGCATGGCGCCCATGCCGTATCGGTTCGTGCGATCGGCGCCGTGGTAGACCTCGAGCCACCCATCGTCGACGCGGAACGGGGTCAGGCTCGCGCCGATGCGCGCCTCGTCCCACATGCCCGGACGCGGCATCGCCACCGGGCGATGCGCCCCCCAATGGGTCATGTCGGGCGACTCCGCGAGCCAGATGCCCAACACCCGCGAGAACGACCCCGGCATCGGCCTCGTGAACGCGAGGTAACGGCCGTCGATCCGCTCCGGGAAGAACACGACGTCCTTCATGTCGGGAAGGAAGATCATGCCGCCGCGCTCGAAGGTGCGGAAGTCGGCGGTCGTGAGCCGGCTCGTCGTGATGCCGAGGCGGCTCACCGAGACGTAGGTGACGTGGAAGATACCGTCGATCTCGCTGACGCGCGGGTCCTCGACGCCGTAGGCCTCGACCTCGGTCGCGGGGAGCAGGGCCGGCGAGGGATCGATCTCGAATCGCTCGCCGTCGGCGCTGCGCGCCACCCGCAGGTGCGATGTGTGCGTCAGGTAGTCGGTAGGTCCGTCGTCGCCGTGATGACCGTCGGTGAGATCGCGGTACCTGATCGTGCGAGGGTCGTCGAGATCGACGCCCGGTTCGTCGCGCCGCACGTACCCGAGCATGATGCGCGGGGGATCGGCCGAGGTGTCGAAGTACGGCATGCCGACCAGGTCCTCGAGCTCCAGCCCGGCCGGCAGCGGTGTGAGGGTCGGACGGTCGCCGCTCAGATCGACATGCTGCGCAGTCTCGGGAAGCGCCCCCGTTGCGCGCGGGCGCTCCGCCACCCTGATCAGCAGCACGATCTCGTCGCCGACCCGCGCCGCACCGGGGTTGATCGTGGAGATGACCTCCATACCGGGTTGCGACGGCGTGACATCGTCGGGCGAGATCAGCGGGTTGGCGGCGAGCCTCGCCCCGACTGGGACGGCGATCCATTCCCCCGGCCGCGCCTGGGTCGGTCGCTTCGCGGGAGCGGACGCCATGAGCTCGCGCATGACCTCGACGAACCGCGTGCCCGTCTTCGGCCAGGTGAACTCGTTCGCGTACGCGTAGGCGTCGTGCTCGAGCCGGTGCTTGAGGTCTGGATCGTCGAGGATGCCGTTGATCGCGGTCGACAGCTCATCGGGATCGCGGAAGGCGACGAGGACGCCGCGGCCGTCGGCGAGGGCTTCGGTGGCGTGCAGGTACGGCGTGGACACCACGGCCTTCCCTGCCCCGAGCGCCCAGCTGAGGGTGCCGCTCGTGATCTGGTTCGGATCGAGGTAGGGCGTCACGTAGATGTCGGTGGCGAGCAGCAGCTCGATGATCTCCTTCTGACGCAGGTACTGGTTCAGGAAGGCGACGTT
>DASVGA010000290.1:0-2862 GCA_036379795.1 Actinomycetota bacterium
CCCACGTGATCACCGAAGAACGTGTCGAGGCCGAACCCGACGTGGTCGATGCCCATCACGTCGATGCAGTACTCGACGTGTTCCATCACACCCTCGATGTCGTGGCGCGGATGGCTCGGCGTGATCGTGGTGTTCGGCGACGCCTCGACCCCGATCACCCCGCCGGTGCCGGCCACCGCCTTCAGCAACTCGTCGGTCTTGAGCTTGCGCTCGCCGAACAGCGCCCGCGCTCCCGAATGCGACAGGAAGACCGGACGCTCCGAGGCCTCGCACGTCTGCATTGCCGTGACGTCGCCCGTGTGCGACACGTCGATCGCCATGCCCAGGCGGTTCATGCGGCGTACGGCATCACGTCCGAACCGCGTGAGCCCGGCGTCACCGGGGTCGCGGATGCCGCCGCCGAGCTGGTTCGACTCGCTGTAGGCGATACCGATCATGCGCACGCCGAGCCCGTAGAGCACGTCGAGCCGGTCGAGCTCGTTCTCGATCGGTGCGGCGCCCTCGAGGCAGGGCACCATCGCGATGCGCCTCGTCTCGTGCGCGCGGAGGATGTCGTCGACGCTCGAGGCGACGAACACGACCGACTGGTGGGCGACGTCGGCCAAGTGCATGCCGAGGTCGTGGATCACGTCGGTCCATTTCCACCCCATACGCGAGGTGATCGTGGTGGTGCCGTCGAGGAAATTCTCGAAGACCGCGTCGAGGCCCGAGGCGGCGAGGCCTTGGAACCCGTACCACTCGCGACCTTCCCGCGTGTACGCGTCGTTGTCGGCCCAGTCAGCCGGTGCGATGCCGGCGTGTTCGTGCAGCGAGATGCAGACGTGCTCACGCAGCAGCTGTTGGGCGCGCGCCTCTCCGTCCTCGCTCAGCGGGTAGACGAACGGCTCGACCCGACCGAGCTCGGGCGAGCGCTCGAACTCCCGATAGTCGACGCCCGCTTCCAGGTAGGAGAACGACCGGTACCCGTCCCAGACCTTCTTTGGCTCCATGCCCCGAGACGGTACCCGCTCATCTCCGCTCGCAGGCGTCGTCTGACGCTCGGGCCCTCCTGTCCCTAGAGTTGAGAACGCCCATGTCCGTGACCGACCTCAACATCCTGACCGACGCGGTGACGTTCGCCATCGTGGCCTGCCTCGGCGGCGTGCTCGTGTACGCCGCGGTGCGAGCGGCGTTGAAGCACCGATCGGGCCCGAGGGCATTGAAGATCGGCATGCCGGCAGCGGCCCTCGTCGTGATCCTGCTGGCGGGGGCCGCGATGTGGCCAACGGTGGGCACCATCGACGGCGCGGCCGTGGGCGCGAGTCCGACCCCCACCGCACCGGACGGTTCGACCTCGACCTCGACCACGGTCGGCGGCCAGGTTCCCGGTCCGGTGGCCGCCGTCACGGATCTCGTCGAGTCCGCTCGCACGATCGTCGACGCCCTGACCGACCCCGGCGCTATCAGTACGACGCCGCCCGGCGGATCCGGTGACGGGTCAGGGACCGGGGGACAAGGTGACGGCGGGTCAGGGGGGGCCGGCGGCGGCGGGAACGGTAGTGGCGGCAACGGAGGAGGCGGCGGCAACGGCAACGGAGGAGGCGGCGGCGGATCCCCATCACCGGATCCCTCACCGGATCCCTCGCCGGACCCGTCACCCTCTCCTTCTCCCTCGCCCGATCCGTCGCCGTCTCCGAGCCCCGATCCGTCGCCGTCTCCGAGCCCTGATCCGTCGATCGAGCCGCTGCCCTTGCCGGAGCCGCTCGAACGTGTTCGTGGCGTATTCGCTGGCTGAGGGGTTGCTGCCTCAGGAGCGGCAGGCGTCGCTGCCGGCGTCCCGCACGTTGCCGGCGATGTCGACGAACCGCCAGGAGTAGTCGGCGGCGTTGAGGGTCAGCTCAGCCACGCCATAGGCCTTGATGCCCACGTCGGCGCCGCTCGCGGGCGAGCCGAGCGATTTCCCGCCTGTGCCGACGATCAGCATGCGGAGGTTCAGGCCGAACCGACGATCCCATCGCTCGTAGGTGTGGCGGTGTCCTGCGAGGGCCAGGTCGACTCCCAGGTTCGCCGAGGTCTGCGCGAAGGCCTTCTGTCCCGCGTGGTGGAACAGGACGATCTCGCACCGGTGCGTGTCGGCTTGGAGGTCCGCCTTCAACCACGAGCGCTGCTCGCTACAGCTCACGCCCGCCACGGAACAGTTGGAGTTGAGCGCGACGACGTGCCAATCCCCGACGTCGAAGCTGTAGTAGCCCTTCGACGGGTTCGATGCGGTCGATCCGAACCCGCTCAGCGCGTCGGAGAAGTAGTCGAAGTAGCCGGCCGCGTTCGGCGTCTCGTACTCGTGGTTGCCGGGAACGGGCGCCGAGATCGGATCGAACGCCCCCCACGTGGGGCCGTAGGAACGGACGAAGTTCGCGTACTCCCCGTGCTCGTACTGCGCATCCCCGAGCACGAACACCATCGCTGGATCGATGTCGGCGATCACTCGTGCCGTCGCGACCTGCGGGTCGCCGATCGTCGTCCTCGCGATGTCGCCGGCGGTCGCAACGGTCACGGTGCCGGCCTTTGCCGACGGCATGCCCGCCAGCATCGAGACCACGATGACCGACGCAGCCAGCGAAGAACGCGCACGAGCTGACCATCTCGACATGAGCTGACTCCCTTGTGGCGATCGGGCTCGGCCAAAGGTAGTCGCGCTCGCGTGCGTTCGGATACCGACATTGGGCTGAGCCGCCACGGCCGAACGGACTATGTTCGAGGAGCGATCCCGCGCTACTCGCCGAGCAGCACGAACACTTCGACCTTGTTGCTCAGGCCGTGTCCCGGGATGCGGAACCGGAACTCGTAGGGCCGACGCTGCACCGCGTCGTCGACCGTCGTGTG
>DASVGA010000291.1:0-3563 GCA_036379795.1 Actinomycetota bacterium
CCGCCGTACACCTGCGCGCTGCCGTATCGCTCGAAGAGCCGGGACCGGGTCCATTCCACGAAGTACTCCGAGTTCTCCGGGCTCGAGATCCGCGCCTGCTCCTTGCGCTGTTTCTTCGGGATGCCGCAGCACTCCTCCTGCTTCATGCGCCTCGCAGCGTCGGTACTGATGTAGCCGTACTTCGCCATCTGATCGAGCGTGTAGTCGCGGCGGAACTCGTTGTCGAACTCGCTCTTGATCGGGTCGTAGAGGCTCGGGGCGTGCAGGACCGCGGCGAGCACTGCCGACTGCATCACGGAGAGCTCCGAGGCAGGGATGCCGAAGTAGGTTTGGGCGGCGGCTTCCGCGCCGTAGGCGCCGTGACCGAAGTACACCGTGTTCAGGTACTTCGCGAGGATCTGGTCCTTCGACAGCTCCTGCTCGACCTTGATCGCGAGCAGCGCTTCCCGGACCTTCTCCTTGATCGTGCGTGGGGGCACGATGTACTCACGCGTGCCGTCGGGGTGGGTGATGTACTCGCCGGCATAGACGTTCTTCACGAGCTGCTGGGTGATCGTGGACGCTCCGACCACAGTGTCGCGCTTCACGAGATCGGTCCAGGCGGCGCTGATGATGCCCCGCACGTCGATGCCCGGGTGGTCGTAGAAGCCGGCGTCCTCGGTCGCGAGGATCGCGTGCTGCAGGTTCTCCGAGATCTGTCCGAGCCCCACGATCTTGCGATCGACCGCACCGTGCAGCGACGTGAGCAGCTCACCGTTGCGGTCGTACAGGTAGCTCGTGCGGATCGGAGGCAGGGTGTCGGGAAGTTGGATGCGCGCGTACGCAACGTAGATCGAACCGGCCAGCGCAGCGACCAGCAGCAACGGCACGAGCACGAACACCCACCAGAACCGACGAAAGAATCCCTTCTTCCGTTTGGCCGATGAGTGCTTGGGAGCGTGCTTCGCGCCCTCAGGGCGCGTGGGGGTGTCGATCGCCACGAGGTTCCGATTGTATCCAGGGACCTGCTCAGATATGCGTCATCGGCTGTGACGGAGCGATGGAGATGATGGCCGGCTGGGCTGCGGCGCGGTCAGCCGGTAGCGGTACGCCGCGCCGTGAAGGCCTCGCGCAGATGGTTCCACTGGCAGCTCGTGCAGACTTCGACCACGTAGCAGCTCGCGCCGGGATGGGCCGCGGTCATGCGGAGCCCCGTGTCGATCGACCAGACGCGTCCGTTCTGATCGCGAAGGGTATCGCCGTAGACGTAGGCGAGTAGCACCAGCTTGACCTTGGCGCAGACGGGGCAGTCGTGCTTCGTCGGCTCGCCCACGTGCCTGGCCGCTCGGATGAGCTCCGGGTGGGCATCGCAGATGTCGGTGAGACCGAGCACGCCGACCTGGGCATCGCGGAGCAGCGAGCGCTTGGCGAGCGTGAAGTCGACGACCCCGAGCTCGGCCCGCTTGTTGCGACCGAGCGGCGTGCGCTTCTGCCGGTTGCCCTGACGGTTCGGCATGGTCGTCGAAGCATACCCCTGCGCCATGTCACGGTAGACCCACCGGAAGGCTAGGAACGCCGGTAGCCTTGCGCTAGGCCGATCGGGCCCTACGAGGAGGCGACGCACGCGTGAGCGACGTGATGGGCGACACGGCGATCCGTGTCGTGCGGTCGGATGAACGCGATGCCTGGAGACCGCTCGTCGATCCGCCGGGGATCATCCCTTCGCCGGGACGGGAGACCGATGTGTTCTCGACGGCCGGGGGGGCCGTATCGACCGGCTTCTGGGAGCGCGACCCCGACACGTGGCCGTTCGAACGACCCTACGACGAGGTCGCCCTCATCCTCGAGGGTGACGCCGACATCGTCACCGACGACGGACGCACCCTCACGATCGGAGCCGGCGACGTGCTCGTCACGCCGAAGGGTTCGGCCGGCACGTGGGTCATCAGGGAGCGCATCGTGAAGTTCTGGGTGATCTACGACGGATAGTCCGTACGGCTCGCTCGGACCCGAGCGCTCGTCACACGAAGGCGAGCATCGCTCGCCGCAACCGCTCTACCCCGAGATCGGCACCGTGCGCACCTTGCTCCGTGGCGCGGGCAAGCGGTGCCCGCGATGCGGTGCGCCCGACACTTTCCTGTCGTGGTTCCGCATGCGGACGGCGTGCCCTCGCTGTGAATGGCGCTTCGAGAAGGAAGAGGGCGGGTACCTCGGCGCCATGGTCGTGAACTACGGCGTGGCGATCGGCTTGTGGCTCGTGGCCTTGGCGGTCGGGCTCGTGTTGACGGTGCCCGACGTGCCCGTGCTGCCCCTCACGATCGTGAGCGTGGTCGTGCTGGTGCTCGTGCCGATCGCGTTCTACCCGAGGTCGAAGACGATCTGGGCCGCGGTGGAGTACCTGGTGCTCCGAGCCGAGCCCGGATACCACCGGCCGGTGCACCGCGACCCGCGAGCCAGGGAGCTGGAATGAGCGAGACCGTGCTCGGCCTGATGACGGCGCTCGGGCTCTCGACCGCCGCCGGGCTGAATGCCTACCTGCCCCTTTTGATCGTGGGCGGTCTCGATCGGTGGACCGACCTGCTGACGCTCGACGCGCCCTACGACGTGCTGAGCAGGCCGTCGGTGATGCTGGCCATCGGTGTGATCGCGCTGGTCGACTTCGTGGGCGACAAGATCCCGGCGATCGACTCCGTGCTGCACGCCGTGGGCCTCGTGATCGCGCCGGTCGCGGGCGCGCTGGTCGCCCTCGCGGCCACGGGCAGCGACACCGTCGACCCTGGGTTCGCGATCGTGCTCGGCGTGGCGGCGGCCGGCGCGACCCAGGGCGCCCGCTCGGTCGTGCGGCCGGCGTCGACGGCGTTCACCGGCGGGGCCGGGAACCCGGTGCTCTCTCTAGGAGAGGACGCCGTCTCGGGCGTGCTCTCCATCGGCGCCGTGCTCGTGCCGATCGTGGCCTTCGTCATGGCGCTCCTGCTGCTCGGCCTGCTGGCGTGGGGTGCCTCACGCGTGTGGCGACGTAGACGCACCCGGCGCGACGAGCGGACGCTCGACCCACCCTGAGCTGGATCGACGACGCCGGACGCCATGGCGATGTCGTCGTACGGCCGGCTACCTGCCCTCAACCGTCTCGACTCGCTCAAGGCCAGCACCAGCACCAAGTTCACGGCCGTCGGCTAGGCCTGCAGAAGGCCTTCCCCGACGCGGCATCGTGGAAGGAAGAGGCCGCGCGCGTGCGCATGTTCACCCGTCCGCACCTGGTGCAGATCAACACCGGATCCACCGGCGACGGATCGATCGTGCTCTCGAACAAACACGGCACGTTCGGCAACCTGCTCCCGTAAGCGCCTCAGCCTGGGGTCGCCGCCAGGTCGACGACCGCTCGCGCGCGGGCTCGCACGACGAGCGAGTCGCCGGCCAGGAACATCGGCCCGATCGGGGTCGTGACCTCCACGGTCGCCTCGAGGGACGCGGGCGCGCACGTACACGAGAGGAGCGAGGCGCCGTTACGCCCGGCGTACTCGCTCGCGAGCTCGATAGGCGAGCGCTCGCTCGGCAGCGCCAGCTCCTGGGCGGCCGCGAGGGCC
>DASVGA010000292.1:0-4610 GCA_036379795.1 Actinomycetota bacterium
GGCTGCGGCGCTCATCGCGAGCACGATGGGGATCGCGATGCAGGCGCGTCCCCGGCCGATCCGCCCGAGCAGCGCGCCGAACCCGAGCGTGATCAGGAACATCGTCACTCCGAGAGCGATGTACATCGCCGGGAGCTTCGAGACCCCGTACCGAGAGAAGAAGAGGGCCTCGATCCCACTCTGGCCGATCATCAGGCCGGCAGAGGCGACGAACGAGAGCGTCACCGTGATGCCCACAGCCCGGCCCTCGCCCGGTCGCAGATCGAGCAGCCGCGCCCCTGTGCCCGCGCCAGCCATGAGCGGAATCCTGTCAGTGTGGACGGAGGAGCGCTAGCCGCAGCGCACCACTAGTCTCGTTGAGACTAGATGCCCGCAAGTCGCGTTGATGCATGGCCGGCGGCAGCCAGGCCCGCGATCAACAGCAGCGCTCCGACGACACGCATGCGTGGTCCCCGCAGAGACACCGCTCCGACGGCGAGGCAGGCGATCCCCACGCCGAGCTCCACGAGCCATATGGCGGTCTCCACGGCGGACGGACGGTAGCAGCGACAGGATCCCGGCGTCGTCCCGTAGGCTTCGACGTCATGGACGTCGCGATCGTGGGAGGTACGGGCGCCGAGGGCTTCGGGCTCGCTCTGCGGCTCGCCGGCGCCGGGCACCACGTCACGATCGGTTCCCGTTCCGCCGAGCGGGCAGCCGATTCCGTCGCGACAGCGAAGGGAACGCTCGGCGCCGATACGGTGATCGACGGCGCCGAGAACTCGGAGGCAGTGCAGGGGGCCGAGATCGTCGTGGTCACGGTGCCGTTCGTCGGCATGATCGAGATCTACCGTTCGATCGCACCTGCGCTCGAGCGCGGACAGGTCGTGCTCGACGCCACCAGTCCGCTCATGGCTGCGGTCGGCGGCAAGGCGTGGGAGGCGATCCGTCCGTGGCACGGGTCGGCCGCCGAGCTCGCCGCCTCGCTCGTGCCAGAAGGGGTGGCCGTGGTGGCCGGATTCCACACGGTCGCTGCACACTCGCTCGCCGCGCTCGATCGCGAGATCGACTCCGACGCGCTGCTGTGTTCCGACGACGACGACGCCACGCGCCTCGTGGGGGAGCTGATCGACTCGGTGCCGGGCATGCGATGGGTCGACGCCGGCCCGCTCGCGAACGCGCGGCTCACCGAGCCGCTCACGGCATTGATCATCTCGATCAACCGGCGCTACAAGGTTCGCGACGGAGGGTTCCGCATCACCGGCCGGGATGCGTGGGGCGTTCCGGGGTGAGCGAGGTAGGCCGGTTCGTCGCCATCGATGACACGTCGCTCTGGATCGTCGAGCGGGGGGCCGACGAGGACCTGCCGCTGCTCGTGCTGCACGGAGGTCCGGGGCTCGACCACCATGAGTTCGGGGACTACCTCGACCCGCTGACCGAGCGTGGCATCAGGCTCGTGCTCGTCGATCTGCGCTCCTGCGGCCGGTCGGAACGCACACCCGAACGCACCTGGACCCTCGAGCGGCACGCGCAGGACGTGGTCATGCTCGCGCGAGCGATGCAGCTCGATCGCTACGCCGTGCTCGGACATTCCTACGGCGCCTTCGTCGCGCTGCAGAACGCCGTGGACTTCCCGGGGGCGGCCGCGGCGGTCATCGTCTCGGGCGGCGTTGCGTCGACGCGGTACCTGGACCGGGTCGAAGAGAACCTCGAGGCGTTCGAGCCCGAGGAGCTCCGTGCGCAGGTGCAGGCGTCGTGGGACCGGGAGCCACACGTCTCGACGGCCGATGAGTTCCGGGAACTGATGCGCGATCAGTTTCCGTTCCACTTCGCCGATCCCCTCGACCCGCGGATCGAGGAGTACCTCGAGCGCACACGTGACACCGTGTACTCGCCCGACGTGCTGCGGCATTTCGCCGCCGCGGGCTACGGTTCGATCGAGGTCGAGGACCGGCTCGACGAGGTGATCTCACCGGTGCTGGTGCTGGCAGGCTTGCACGACCGAACCTGCGTGTTCGAGGCGGCCGAGGTGATCGCCGCCGGCATCGATGATGCCCAGCTCGTACTCTTCGAGCAGAGCGGTCACATGACGTTCGTCGAAGAGAACGAGGAGTTCATCGAGGCGGTCGCGAGGTTCGTCGGCACGCCTGGGTGAGCCGCCGGTGGGCGGGCAACGCTCCTCAGTCGATGACGGCGAGCGTCTGACCGGTCTGCACGACCTGCCCGGCGCGGATCGGCAGGTCGGTCACCTCGCCGTCGCGGGTGGCGGCGATGTGGTTCTCCATCTTCATCGCCTCGAGGATGCAGATCACCTCGCCTGCCCTGATGTCCTGGCCCTTCTCGACGAGCACCTTGACGACCGTTCCCTGCATCTCCGCGCGCACCTCGCCGTGCACGTGCTCCTGATGTCCGGCGGTGTGGGCTTCGGGGGGCCTGGGCGCCACGTCGCGGCGTTCGTCGAACACGCGCACGGGCACGCGGCGTCCGTCGACCTCGACGAGGATGTCGGCGGGCCTTCCTTCCCGTGCCGAGGGTCCTTGCTGTCCGAGCTCGGGATGTGCGGGAAGCCCCGCCTCGGCGAGGGCGCGCTCGGCCCACGTCGTGGTGTGCGTGCCGGTGCGGAACTCCTTCGAGGCGAGGATCCATCGGTGCGCGGGGATCGTGGTGGGCACGCCTTCCACCCGGTACTCGCCGAGCGCCCGCAGCATGCGACGTCGCGCCTGCTCCCGGTCGGTTCCCGAGACGACGAGCTTGGCGAACATCGAGTCGTAGTCGCCGGGGATCTCGCGTCCCTGCCCGAACCCGGCGTCGACGCGCACGAACGGGCCCCCCGGCTCCTCGTACCGCGTGATGCGGCCCGGTCCCGGCATGAAGTTGCGACCGGGATCCTCGGCGTTGATGCGGCACTCGATCGCGGCCCCGCGCGGGGCGACCTCGACCCCCCGGAGCGACTCGCCCATCGCGATGCCGATCTGCAAGGCGACCAGGTCGAGGCCGGTCACCATCTCGGTCACGGCGTGCTCCACCTGGATGCGCGTGTTCATCTCGAGGAAGAAGAAGTCGCCGTCCTCGTCGACGATGCACTCGATCGTGCCCGCGTTGACGTACCCGGTCGTCTGCGCGAGCCCGATCGAGGCGGCGGCGAACCGCTCGCGCATCGCATCGTCGATCGCGGTCGAGGGAGTTTCCTCGATCAGCTTCTGGTGACGACGCTGCACCGTGCAGTCGCGCTCGCCCAAGAACAGCACGGTGCCGTGGGTGTCCGCGATGATCTGCGCTTCGACGTGGCGTCCACGCTCGACGTAGCGTTCGAGGAACACCTCGGGCCGGCCGAAGTACGACTGCGCCTCGCGGGCGCCGCGTCGCAACGCTTCCTCGAGGTGGCCGGCGTCGCGCACGATGTGCATGCCCTTGCCGCCTCCGCCGAACGCCGCCTTCACGAGCAAGGGGAATCCGATCCGCTCGGCCTGCTTCCTCGCCTGCTTCATGTCGACCGGGTCCTGGGTGCCGGGGACGACCGGCATGCCGCTCGCGTCCGCCGTGCGGCGGGCGGCGGCCTTGTCACCCATGATCTCGATCGCCTCGGGCGAGGGTCCGATGAACGTGAGGCCGGCGTCGGCGACCGCCTGGGCGAACTGCGGCCGTTCCGACAGGAACCCGTACCCCGGGTGGATCAGGGTGGCTTTGGACCGCCTCGCCGCCTCGAGGATCGCCTCGATCGACAGGTAGGACGCCGATGCTGAAGGAGGGCCGATGCGGAAGGCCTGGTCCGCCATCTCCACGTGCAGGGCGTCTCGGTCGGCGTCGGAGTACACCGCGACGCTCGGGATGCCGAGCTCGCGGCAGGTGCGCATGATGCGCACCGCGATCTCGCCGCGGTTGGCGATCAGGACCTTCGGCTTCACCATCGCGTCACTGCCCGTTCGCTCGAGGGGCCGGGGCATGGGCTCATCGCTCTCGGGCGATGGCGGACCCGGCGGCCCGTCGCGATACTGTCCGGGCTTCGCATGGGAGTCAAACCTACGACGTGGAAGCCGGCACGATGACCGAAGCGGACCTCGAGCGTGCCCTGCACCTGGCGGGTCTGTCCGCGCCTACACACTGGCACGAGGTTACCGGGTCGACGAATGCGCTCGCGGCCGGGCTCGCCGCCGACGGCGCCCCTGAGTGGACGATCGTCGGGGCCGGCCATCAGACGGCAGGCCGCGGCCGCCTCGACCGCACGTGGGTCGACCGTCCGGGCGGATCCCTCATGACCTCGCTGGTGTTGCGCCCGTCGATGGCGCCCGATGACCTCGGTCTGCTCACGCTGCTCGCGGGCGCCGCCTGGGCCGAGGCGGCGCGTGAGGCCAGCGGGCTCGACGTGCACTGCAGGTGGCCGAACGACCTGGTGATCGGCGAAGCGAAGGTCGGCGGGGTGCTCGCCGAGTCCTCGGTCGCCGGGGACCGCGTCGAGTGGGTGGTGCTCGGATCGGGTCTGAACCTCGTGGCGCCCGATGAGGCTCCCGGCGACGAGCCCGGGTCGGGGTTCGCGGCGCTCGGCGCCGCGGTCGACCGGGTCACGCTGCTGGGCGGGTTCCTGTCGCAGTTCCGCATGGGCTATCGCGCCCCCGCCGACCAGCTCGCCGGCG
>DASVGA010000293.1:0-4502 GCA_036379795.1 Actinomycetota bacterium
AAGGCGCACCACAGCCCGTCGTGGATCATCGCGTCGAGCATCGGCGCGTCACCCAGCCGCGCGCCGTGCCGCGCGCTGGGCAGCACGAACGGCGCGTTCGTCATCGACTCCATGCCGCCCGCGACGGCGATGTCGAGCTCCCCGGCCCGGATCATCTGGTCGGCGATGGCGATCGCCGACGTGCCCGACAAGCAGACCTTGTTGACCGTGAGGGCCGGCACCTCGAGCGGCACGCCGGCCGCGATGGCGGCCTGGCGAGCCGTGATCTGGCCCTGCCCGGCCTGCAGCACGTGACCCATGATCGTGTACTCGACCTGATCCGGGCCGACCCCCGAGCGGGCGAGGGCTTCGCGGATCGCGATCGCCCCGAGATCCACCGCCCGAAGGCCCGCGAGACCGCCCGAGAACCTGCCGATCGGCGTGCGAGCGCCCGCCACGATGACCGAGGTCGCCATGCGTCGATGCTACCGCCACCCGCTTCCAGCCACCCGATGAGCCGGCTCGCCGGCGGCCGCTCAGACCCGGGCGGACAGGGCGTGCTCGATGACCTCGAGGATCTCGTCGCGGACCAGCTCGTCGCGCTCGATCAGCGCATCGCGCAGCGCGGCGTGCACGTCGGCGTGCAGCTCAAGCACCTCGCGCACCCGCTGGCGCTGCTGCTCGAGGATGTCCTCGACCCGCTGACGCCCGACCGTGTCGGCGAGCACCTTGCCGACCAGGTTGGAGCCGCCGATGGGGCTGTCGCTGATCGCATCGAACGAGATCAGCGAGCCGGCCATGCCGTAGGACCCCACCATGTTGGCGGCCAGCGTGGTGGCGTGCGCCAGATCGCTCGCCGGGCCCGTGCCGACGTCGCCGATGCAGATCTCCTCGGCCACGAGACCACCGAGCGCGATCGCGATGCCGGCCTCGATCTCCGAGCGGGTTCGGGTGAACCGTTCCTCGGAGTCCCCGTGCGCGAGCAGGCCGAGCGAGGTACGGCGCTTGATGATCGACAACACCTCGAGCCGGCGGTTCTGCCCGACGAAGTAGGCGACGGTCGCATGTCCCGCCTCGTGCGTCGCGACGGCCTCGCGGTCCTGGTGCGTGTACACGACCGGTTGCTTCAGCCCGACTTCCTCATTGAACTTCGCCTCGATCACGTCGTCGAAGTTCATCTCGCGACGCCCCTCGCGCAATCCGATGAGCAGCGCCTCGTCGAACAGGTGCTCGATCATGACCGGGGTGTATCCGAAGGTCTCGTACGCGATGCGCTCGCGCATCGTGCGATCGTCGAGCTGCTGATGATGCCGCTTGCGGTCGAGGAAGTGGTCGATGAGATCGAGGCGGCCGGCCTTGGTCGGCAGGTCGAAGTAGAGCCGCCGGTCGAACCGACCCGGGCGCACCAGCGCCGGGTCGAGCGCGTCGCCCCGGTTCGTGGCCGCGATGAGCAGGATGTTGTGGTACTCGGACTTCGTCACGTGGAGCTGACTGTCGCTCGGAAGGTAGGAGTTGATCCATCCCAGGAAGCGCGCCCGCAGCCGCTTGCGCAGCGGTGGCTGGTCGAACGACTGCATCTGGATCAGCAGCTCGTTGACCATGGCGCTCGAATCACCCGAGCCCATGAACGCCGACGTCGTGCGCGCGAGACCGCCTGCCGCGTCCGACTTGCTCACGTTGCCCCGGGTCTGGCCGATCGCGTCGATCTCCTCGATGAAGCCGATCGCGCCCCCTTCCTTGCGCGCGGCTTTGCGGAGCGCCTTGAAGTACGAGCGGATGCGGTAGGCGCTCATGCCCTGCCACATCGACTGGAACGCCGGCGACGCGATGAACAGGAAGGGCACCCCCGCCTGCTTCGCCATCGCCTTCGCGAGATAGGTCTTGCCGGTGCCCGGTGGGCCTTCGAATAGGATGCCTCGGCGCGGGGTGCCGCCGAGCTCGTCGCGGAACGTCGCGTAGCCGAGGAAGACGTCGAGCGAGCGCACGACTTCGTCCACCTGCATGTCGAGGCCCTTGATGTCGGTGAGCCCCGTGTCGACCTGCTCGGGATACACGGTCACGTGCGGCGACCGCCCGTTCATGAGTGGCAGCGCCAGCATCAGGCCGACGGCGAGCAGCAGGATCAGCATGAACACCAGCAGGATCGGTTCCTGGGGCATCGAGGGCGCGGTGATCGGCCGGCCCGACGCGAAGCGGTTGAACAGGTACCAGTCGACCAGGAACACCACGACGATCGCGCGCACGACGCGCATGAGCTTCGTTCGTTCCCGCTTGCGGAAGACGTCGGCCCTGCCCTTCTGCAACAGCAACGACTTCTGCAGCAAGGCTGCGGCACCGGTGGGCTGCGCGGCGGCCATCGACGGCTCCGGTCGTGACGCTCGTTCCATGCTGGGTGTGCCCCTTTCGATGCCTTCCGAGGCGACCACCCTATGCCGAACGGCCTCCCCCGGGGAATGAGACTTTCGGCTCGGATGCACCCGCATGCGACCCCCCGGCGTCCGGCACCCTCGCGGCGAGCGATACAGTCCGTGCGTCATGGCGAGGAAGCGGCAGGCGGCGGTCAGCGCAGACGACAAGGTGGTCATCGGCGCCCTGCTGCGCGAGGCGCGCCGGGCCTCGGGCTACCGGTCCGCCGAGACCGCCGCTGCCGCTCCCGGATGCCCCGCGTCGCGCCAGACGATCTACTCCTACGAACGCGGCGGCCTGGTGCCCTCGCTGGTGCAGTTCCTGGAGCTGATCGAGTTCTACGTGCTGGGGCCCGCGCCCTCGCCCGCGACCGGGCGCAAGCCCGAGCCCGATCTGCGGGCGCTCGGCGTCGCGGCCGTGACACGGGCGCTCACCTTGCCGGCCTATCACGTGGAGCAGGCACACGAGCTGGTCGCGCGCATGCAGCCGGATCTCACACGCCGAGGCGCCGGAGCCCCGGCGACCCGCTCACGCCGATGATCTCCATCGTCGACATCGATCACGTCGGCATCGCCGTCGACGACCTCGAGGCAGCGGTCGAGCGGTATCGGCACACGCTCGGCGTCGAACCGGCGCATCGTGAGCGCGTCGAGGACCAGGGCGTCGAGGAGGTGCTCTTCCCGGCAGGCTCGTCGTACGTGCAGCTGCTCGGCGCGCTCGGCCCCGACACGCCGGTCGGCAGGTGGCTCGCCGCGCGGGGGCCGGGCCTGCATCACGTCGCTTACCGCGTGAGCGACATCGACGCCGCGCTCACCCACATGCGCGACGAGGGTGCGGAGCTCATCGACGACGCGCCGCGGCGCGGCTCACGCGACACGATGATCGCGTTCGTGCACCCGCGCTCGATGGGCGGCGTGCTCGTCGAGCTCGTGCAGGAAGCCTGAAGCGAGAGCGTTCGAGCAGGTGCACTCCCCGCAGCACGGATCGTCGGAGCGCCGACACGATCTCGATACCGCACACGTCGGGAACGTGAGACGCAGGAGTTCGGTCACCGATCATGATCGGCTGGTCCGTGAACAGGTGGCCAGATGCCTCGGCCGGGAGGTCGATCCCTCCGCGTTCTCGGTTCGGATCGGTGTGGCAGCCGGGGAACCCGTGCAGAACGACCGGCGTCTCTTGGGTGCAGCCGTCAACTTGGCTGCTCGCGCATGCGCGGCCGCAAGAGCCAGGGGAGATCCTCGTCACTTCGTCGGTCCGCGATCCCGCCGCCGGCAAAGGTTTCTCCTTCGCGGATCGCTTCTCCTAGGACGTCACGGTTCCCCGCATGCCCAGCAGACCCTTGAGCGCCTCGATCATGCCGAGATGGCGACTGGAATGACCCGTGTACCAACCGAAATGGTCGAGCACGGTCCACGGGTCATCGTCGTAGAAGTTGCCGGTTCGGGCGAGGAGCTCGTCGTCTCGCAGCGAGGAGAACGCCTCGACGGCCGCTGCGAAGGCAGACACGGCATAAGCCAGGATCTCCGCTCGCCCCGGCAACGGAAGCGCGGCCGAGGCATCATCGTTCAACCCCCACCCACCCTCGTCGGCTCCAGGGATCCCGGACATCCCCCACGCCTCGGCGAGACGCTCCTCGTCCCAGATCTGTGTACGAGGTTCGATACGTCGCAACCCTTCTGAGAACGTGGGGAGTCGAGCCTGGAACCGGTCGGCCCAACGCGCGGTATGCCACAGGTGGAACGCTATCGAGGGTGCAGACCCTCCCGGCGACCAATGGAAGTCGGCTTCGGCGAGGTCATCGACGGCATCCACGAACCCTTCGTTGACCCACTCGACATCACCGATCAACGTGCCGGTGATGGACTCGCCCCAGGGCATGCGCCCAGGATGTCAGGACCCACCGGAGCGGGCAAGGTCTTACGGAAGGTCGGTGAGACCTTCTCTGGGGGCGTTGATCAGCACGCTCACGTTGCCCTCGGGCAGTTGTCCGTCGCCCATGAGCTGGTGAACGTGCCCGGCCTCGTCGTACGGGTAGACGTGTCCGAGCGTGGTGCGCACCTTGCGGTCGATCACGAGCTGGTTGAACGCCGCCGCTTGCTCGTCGTTGAACAGGTGTG
>DASVGA010000294.1:0-4306 GCA_036379795.1 Actinomycetota bacterium
TGGGGTTGGGAGGTTCCGCCGGCGACGTCAGCGACGATGCATGGCACGCCACGATCGACATCAACCTCTCGGGCGCTCTGTACCTCGTGCGAGCCGCCATGCCGCACCTCGAGGCTCGTGGTGGCGGATCGATCGTGCTCGTGTCGTCGGTCTCGGGGTTCGCCTCGTCGGCATCGAGTGCCGCCTACGTCGCGTCGAAGGCGGGCATGATCGGACTCGCGAAGTCGATCGCCGTCGACTTCGGCACGGCGGGCATCCGGGCCAACGCGGTCTGTCCCGGGTGGGTGCGCACACCGATGGGCGATGCGTCGATGGACGAGCTCGCGCGCGACCGGGGCATCTCGCGCGACGAGGCCTACGCGCTCGCCACGCAGCTCGTGCCGCTACGGCGCGCGGCCGAGCCCGATGAGATCGCCACGTGCGCCGTCTTCCTGGCGAGCGACGATTCGTCGTACGTCACGGGCACGACCGTGCTCGTCGACGGCGGCGGCATGGCCGTCGACGTCGCATCGGTGGCCTTCGACGACGTACGAGACGAGGCTTCATGAGCTTCGATCACGCCGGACGCATCGCGTTCGTGACCGGAGCCGGCTCGGGTATCGGGCGTGCGATCGCGGTGCGGCTCGCCCACGAGGGCGCCGCGGTCGCCGTCGCCGACCTCCGGTTCGAGAGCGCGGGAGGCACCGTCGCCACGATCGAGGGCCGTGGCGGACGTGCGATGGCGATGGAGCTCGATGTCCGGGTGCCCGCCCAGGCCGAGGCCGCACGCGACGCGGCGCTCGAGGCCTTCGGCGCGATCCACCTGCTCGTGAACAACGCCGGCCTCGTGCGCATGTCGGTGCTCGACGATCTCGACGAGGACGAGTGGGACCTCGTGATCGACACGAACCTCAAGGGCATGTACGTGGTGACCCGGGCGATCGCCCCGGCGATCGGTGATGCGGGAGGCGGCGCGATCGTGAACATGTCGACGATCGAGTCCGAGGTGGTCGTGTCGTCGGCGGGCCATCCCCAGGTGCACTACAACGCGTCGAAGGGCGGCGTGAAGATGCTCACGAAGGCGCTCGCGGTGGAGCTGGCGGCCAGGCGCATCAGGGTGAACGCCGTGGCGCCGGGGCCGATCGCGACGTCGTTCATCCCCGGCGGCGACCTGCGATCGCCCGAGGCGTGGGCCTTCATGTCCCAGCGCCTGCTGATCGACCGCGTAGGGGAACCCGAGGACGTGGCCGCCGCCGTCTCCTTCCTCCTGTCTGACGAGGCCTCGTTCATCACAGGGGCACAGCTTCCGGTCGACGGCGGATGGCTCACCCGATGAGCGCACCGGGAGGCTCGGAGCGGTGAGCACGCCCGGCGGCGCGCCCGCGTTCGGCCTCGACGAGCTCGGCGACACCGGCACCCGCACCGTCATCGTGACGTCGGCCGACGTGACCGGGCGGCTCGTGGGTAAGCGGTTCTCCCTCGACGTGTTCCGCAGGCTCATCCACGACGGCGTGCCGCTCAGCTCCTGCGTGCTCGGATGGGACCTCGATCAGTGGCCGGGACCAACCCAGTCGTATACGGGTCACCACACCGGCTGGCACGACGTTCGGCTCGTGCCTGACCTCAGCACGTTGCGGCCGGCGGCGTGGCTCGAGTCGACCGCGATCTGTATCGCCGACTTCGTCGAGATGGGTCGCGACGATCTCGTGGACGTCGCCCCCCGCACGATCCTTCGGCGCCAGGTCGAGCGGCTCGAGGCCGAGGGCTACTCACCGCGGGTCGCGAGCGAGCTGGAGTTCTCGCTCTATCGGGGCACCTACGACGATGCCCGGCGGAACGGCTACGAGACGCTCGCGCCGACCACTGCGGCGCGCGCCGATTACACCGTGCAAGCGGGCGATCAACACGACGCCTTCTTCGCCCGGGTGCGCGATGCCCTGACGCGCTCGAACCTCGGTCCGTCGACGAGCCAAGCTGAATGGGGCCTCGGCCAGTGGGAGATCAACCTGGACCATCGGCACGCGCTCGAGATGGCCGACAGGCACATCGTGTTCAAGCTCGCGATGCGTGACATGGCCGCCGCCGATGGCATGGCCGCCACCTTCATGGCCAAGCCGTTCCCCGATACGACCGGCTCGTCATGTCACCTGCATCTCTCGCTGCTCGATGGCAACGGCTCGAACATCTTCCAAGGAAGCCACGGGGGCCTTGCCGACGGGGCACACGACCCACCTGGCGAACCCCACGAGACCGGCGACCGCACGCTCACGCCGCCGCTGCGCGCGGCCGTCGGCGGGGTGCTCACCCACGCGACCGAAACGATGCTCTGGTACGCGCCGACCGTGAACTCGTATCGGCGCATCGCCGGTGGCGAGTTCTCGGGCAACGGCCTGAGCTGGGGCTACGACAGCCGCATGGTCTCGTGTCGCGTGCTGGTCGAAGGCGAGGAGTCGACGAGGCTCGAGTGGCGCGTGCCCGGCGCCGACGTGAACCCCTACCTCGCGATCGCCGCGTTGCTCGCATCGGCGCGTGACGGCATCGCCGAGGGGGGCGACCCGGGCGATCCGCTCGTCGGCGACGACTGGCAGCGCGACGTGCCGCCCCTTCCCGCCCACCTCGGGGAGGCGGTCGGCGCGTTCCGCGACAGCGCCTGGACCGCCGAGACCTTCGGACCCGACGTCGTCTCCCACTACGCCGAGGCAGGCCGATGGGAGTGGGAGCGCTTCCTCGCCGCCGACGTGGTGACCGAGTGGGAACGCCGCCGCTACTTCGAGTTCATCTGACATCGACCTCGTCCACCATGATGGCGTCGCCGTCACCCTCGCTTCCGGAGGATCGCGGTTTGCCGTAAGGTCGTTCGGTAACGAAGCACCGAAGACGTCCGCAGGCGGGAGTCGCCGCCGACGACACACCGAAGGGGGACCGCTGCCGATGGGCGACACGCTCGGAGACATCGATCTGGTCGAGCCGGACACCTACGCCGATCGAGTGCCGTTCGAGTGGTTCGACCACCTGCGAGCCGAGCATCCGGTGGTCTGGCATCCGGAGCCCCCGCCCAACACGGGCTTCTGGGCGGTGACCCGCTACGACGACCTCACCCGGATCCACATGGACTGGGAGACGTTCTCGTCCGAGCTCGGCGCCGTCTCGCTCGAAGAGCTCGACGAGGAACAGCTCGAGGTGCGCAAGTCCATGCTGGAGACCGACCCGCCCCGCCACACGGAGCTCCGCAAGATCTGCTCCAAACGCTTCAGTGCCCGCGGCGTCGGCAAGTACGAGGATTGGATCCGCGAGGTCGCCCGCGACGTGCTCGACCGGGCCCTCCCCAGGGGCGAGTTCGACTTCGTGAGCGAGATCAGCCGCGACCTGCCGATCCGCTTCCTCTGCTCGATCTTCACCGTTCCACAGGAAGACGCGCCGCAGCTCATCGCCTGGGGCGACAGCATGATCGCGAACCAGGACCCCGACCTGTCGGCCGCCGTCGTCGACCGGGTCGACACCGAGGCCTACCGGTTGCTGCCCTTCCGCTCCCCCACGGCCCTCGACGTGTTCGCCTACGCCGACCGCCAGCGCGACCTACGGCTCGCCGAGCCCGCCGACGACGTGCTGCAGGCGCTCACGATCGCCCAGAGCGAAGGTGTGCTGAACGAACGCGAGTTCCACAACTACTTCGGCGTGCTGATGATCGCGGGCAACGAGACGACCCGGCACACCATCAGTCACGGCATGCTGGCGCTGATGGAGCACCCCGAGCAGCTGCAGTTGCTGCGCGAGCGCCCCGAGCTGATCGGGAACGCGACCGAGGAGATCCTGCGGTGGGCCTCGCCGGTGCTGCACTTCCGGCGCACCGCGACCCGCGACGTCGAACTGCGCGGGCAACACATCGCCCAGGGCGACAAGGTCGTCACGTGGTACATCAGCGCGAACCGCGACCCCGAGGTCTTCCCCGACCCGTACACGTTCGATGTCACCCGCACCCCGAACGACCACGTCACGTTCGGTCCGGGCGGTCCGCACTTCTGCCTCGGCGCGCACCTCGCGCGGCTCGAGACGAAGATCCTGTTCCAGGAGCTGATCCCCCGCCTCGACACGATCGAGCTCACCGGGCCCGTCGAGCGCATCCGGTCGAACTTCGTGAACGGCATCAAGCGCATGCCGGTGCGCGTGACCACGACCTAGCCCGAGCCATGGCCCCGCCGCGCCTGGTGCTCGTGCTGAGCGAGAACCACACGCTCGTGCCGCCGCGCGACCTCGGCGGGCTGGTGTCGATGGCGGTCGAGGCAGAACGCGCCGGGTTCGACGGCGTGATGGTGAGCGAGCACATCGT
>DASVGA010000295.1:0-3394 GCA_036379795.1 Actinomycetota bacterium
TCCTCGAGCGAGGTTCCCGCATCGGTCGGGCGTGCGGCATCGGCCCGTCGGTCGCGATGAGCGACTCGGAGATCGGCGACGGTTCCGTCGTGCGGTTCTCCGTGCTCGACGGCGCGAACGTGGGCCGCGGCTGCGAAGTCGGTCCTTTCGCCCGCCTGCGACAAGGAGCGGTGCTCGACGACGGCGCCCAGGTCGGCAACTACGTCGAGGTGAAGGCGTCGACGCTCGGTCGTGGCGCGAAGGCCAAGCACCTCACCTACCTTGGCGACGCCGAGATCGGCGACGGCGCGAACATCGGCGCCGGCACCGTCACCGTGAACTACGACGGGTACGCGAAGCACACGACGAAGGTGGGTTCCGGGGCCCGGATCGGGTCGGATACGATGCTCGTGGCGCCGGTGCGGGTCGGTCGCAACGCCAACACCGGCGCCGGATCGGTCATCACGAAGGACGTGCCCGACGGCGCTCTGGCGGTCGAGCGAGGCGAGCAGCGAACGGTCGAGGGCTACCGGCAACGCAAGGACGCCGAACATCGCCGGCGACGGCGACCGACGAAGCAGTCATAGGGGGAACGGGGCCGTGGAGATCATCACCAAGAAGCGGATGATGCTGTTCACCGGCACCATCCATCCGGCGCTCGGGCACGAGATCGCCGATTGCCTGAGCATCCCGGTGAGCGAGTCCGAGCTCAGGCGGTTCGCCTCGGGTGAGATCTACTTCCGAGCCAAGGAAAGCGTGCGCGGCGCGGACGTGTTCGTGGTGCAGACCCACTACGACCCGGTCAACGAGGCGATCATGGAACAGCTCGTGATGCTCGACGCCATGAAGCGCGCGTCGGCCAAGCGCATCACCGCGGTGATCCCGTACTACGGCTACTCGCGGCAGGACCACAAGGCGCTCTCGCGGGAGCCGATCAGCGCGAAGCTCGTGGCCGACCTGCTTTCAACGGCGGGAGCCGATCGCGTGATCAGCGTCGACCTACACTCGGGACAGATCCAGGGGTACTTCGATTCGCCGTTCGATCACCTCACCGCGCTGCCGATCCTGTCGAACCACTTCTCCGACCAGCTCGGTTTGCACGGCGACGACCTCGTCGTCGTCGCCCCCGACGCCGGACGCATCAAGACGTCGGAGAAGCTCCGCGAGTACCTGCACGCCGACCTGGCATTCCTCTACAAGCGACGCAGCCGTCACGAGGCGCACAAGATCGAGGAGATGGCGGTCGTCGGCGAGGTGGAAGGTCGCCCGTGCGTGATCGTCGACGACATGATCGACACGGCTTCGACGATCTCGGCGGGTGTGCACGTGCTCGCCGAGATGGGTGCGGGTCCGATCTACGTGGGCGCGACCCACGGCATCTTCAGCGGCAAGGCTCGGCAGCTGCTCGAGGAAGCCCCGATCGAGCAGGTGGTCGTGACGAACACGCTGCCGATCCCCGAGGAACGTCAATTCGACAAGCTCCGGGTGCTGTCGATCGCACCGCTGATCGCGAGCGGTCTTCGTGCCGTGTTCGAAGACTCGAGCGTGAGTGAGATCTTCGGCGGCGCCAACCAGGTGTAGTCCAGGGTGGACTAGCCACCTCCGGCGCAGGTGGCCTGAGTCGTGACCGAGTCGGCTGACGATGGCTGCAGCGCCAGCCCGATCCGGGCAATCACATCGCAAGCCGTGTCGAAGGCAACGATCTCCGCGACCACAGGGCCTGGAGGCATCTCTTCCCACCACACGGCCGGCGAGGTGTTCGGGAACCGGCCGAAGATATGGAGGCTCGGGTTATGCAGGGCTCCGCGCTCGAACGTGATGACTTCCCCACCGAGGAACACGATCGCAAGTTCGTCTACGTCGTGATGCGTCACGCCGTACAGCAGGTACCGAGGCTGAGCGCCCGAGCCGAAGTCGTGAGCTCCGATCAACATGGGGTTGCTTCGCGACAAAGAGGCCATGTGGTTCGGGGCGATCCGATCGAACAGCATGTCGTCACCATCTCCGACCAAGGCGAGCTGCCGGCCCTCCTCGTAGTCCAGTGACCAGGCGGTGCCTCCCGTAACACCCGTCGCCACGGTTCGCGCTCCTGGCGTGCCCGTGTCCGGTTCCGTGAGCGAGACGATCGCATCAGGGCCGAAGACAGGGCTGGCACCGAAGGAGCCGGTTCGAGGATCGACGATGCGGATCATGCCTTCCGGTCGACCGGGGCTCACGCTGATCCCTGCCGCGAACGCCACGTCAAACGATGCCGGCATCGTGCTCACCCGCACGGGCTCGATGGGTACGGTGCTTTCCTCGGTCATCTCGGAGGTGATGACGCCATCCGTTGGAGAGATGCCTCCGTAGACGTATGTCGTCAGGTTCCCGTCGGCGCGTGTCCTGATGACTCGGGTCTCGAAGGCGGTTGAAGCACCGTCTTCTTCCATGGCCAGGTCGAGGTCGCACATCTGGTCGGCGGCGATGCCGTTGATGTCGAGGCCGAGACAGACCCTGGTCGGAGCCAGCGGATACCGCGTCGCGTACGCCAGCAGGTTCCAATGCTGCCCGGGCATCTCGCCGGACTCGAGCACCCATCGGGGGGTCGCGATGACGGAACCGTCGGGTGCGGTCGACGGGTTCCAGGAGGGGGCCTCGCCGAAGGTCATGGTGCGGTACGCCTCGAGGAGACGATCCAGGGCTGGACCCGGCTGGCCGACGATGATCGCTTCGAAGAGGCGTCCGCTCGCGAGCCAGGAAGCCGATCGGATCGGCGTGGCTGGGAGGCAGAAGGCCACATCGTCCGAGCGCTCCGGGTAGCCGTCGCGCGGAGTCGCGGGCCAGGGTCGGTGTTCCAGGCCCAGCGCTGCCGGCGCAGCCCCGAAGTCGCGGAGCAGGAGAGCCACGGTTCCTTCGGGCGGCATGCTGCAATCGAGCGGGAAGAAGTCGGAAGAGCCAACCGCAGGTTCGGTGTTCGACAGGAACAGCACGTCGTGCCCGACGATCACCTCGCCGTCGGCCACTGAGCCTTCGCCGATGCTCGTGTCACTGCCGAGCATCGCGAGCGGCCAGTCATCGGGGTAGCTGATGGTGACGCCGCTCACGGTGCTCGTGCGAGTGCGCGGGGAACCGATGCCTGCCGGTTCTTTCGCGTCGCCGAGTGGCGCAACGATGCGCAGCCCTCCGGCCACGACGGCGACGGCGGTGACGGCTGCAAGGGCGACGAGGGTGCCCGACTTCACTTGCCGCCCGCGTACGCGGCGTCGGAGATCCGGCGGGGGACTCCCGCGAGGCGCCTTCGCGGCCTCCGTGTCTAGCACCGCCTTCACTCGGCGTTCGAGGTCATTCATCGTCGTCACTTCCGATCGTGGCTCGGAGGGTTTCCATGGCGCGGAAGACGAGTGACCGCGCGGCGCTCACGGAGCAACCGAGCATG
>DASVGA010000296.1:0-4074 GCA_036379795.1 Actinomycetota bacterium
TGCGAGATTGACGCGCGCGTCCTTCAGGCGCCGATCGGGTGCCAGACGGTCTTGAGGTCGGTGAACGCCGTGATCTCGTAGGGGCTCTGCGCCGCGTCGTCGAACGGATCGGCGTCGGGCGCCCGATGCACGCGCTTCACGTTGTCGGCAGCTGCGCGCTCCGTGTCGGCGAGCAGCTCGTCGGGTACCCCGGTGAGGTCGAGGGCGGTCACGTCCATGTGGCTCGCGAGCCACGGCACGAGCTCGGCCGTGCGACCGGTGAGGATGTTCACCACCCCGCCCGGCACGTCGCTCGTGGCGAGCACTTCGCCGAGCGAGACCGCCGGAAGCGGCGAGCGCTCACTCGCGATCACCACCGCCGTGTTGCCGCTCACGATCGCCGGGGCGAGCCTCGAAACGAGCCCGAGCAACGCCTGGTCTCCTGGAGCAACGATACCGACCACGCCGGTTGGCTCGGGCAGCGAGAAGTTGAAGTAGGGGCCGGCGACGGGGTTCGTCGCGCCGAGGACCTGTGCGAGCTTGTCGGCCCACCCCGCGTACCAGACCCAGCGGTCGATCGAGGCGCTCACGCCGCGTGCAGGGTCGGCGGCGCCGGCGTCGGCGAGCTCGGCCTCGAACTGGGCGCGGCGGCCTTCCATCATCTCCGCGACCCGGTAGAGGATCTGTCCGCGCAGGTACGCGGTCGCACCCGACCAGCCGGCGAACGCGCCACGGGCGGCCACCACCGCTTCCCGTAGGTCCTTGCGGGAAGCCTGCGACACCTGGGCGAGCGGCTCGTCGTCGTGGGTGGTGACCTCGTAGGACCGTCCGCTCTCGCTGCGGGGGAACGCGCCGCCGATATAGAGCTTCGCGGTGCGGCGAACGTCGAGGCGGTCGGCGGTCATCGCTCGGCCCCGTCGAACGTCAGGTACGGCTCGAGTCCGTGCAAACCGCCTTCGCGGCCGAAGCCGCTCTCCTTGTAGCCGCCGAACGGCGAGGTCGGGTCGAACCGGTTGAACGTGTTCGCCCACACGACGCCGGCGCGCAGGCGCTGGGCCATGTGCAGGATGCGCGAGCCCTTCTCGGTCCAGATGCCGGCGCTCAACCCGTACGGCGTGTTGTTCGCCTTCTCGATCGCTTCGTCGGCGGTGCGGAACGTGAGGATCGACAGCACCGGGCCGAAGATCTCCTCGCGCGCGATGCGGTGGCTCTGCGAGACGCCCGTGAACAGCGTGGGCCGGAACCAGAACCCGCGCTCGGGCAGGTCGCACTCGGGTTGGTAGATCTCGGCGCCCTCGTCGACCCCGGACTCCACGAGCTCCTCGATCTTGTCGAGCTGCGCGCGGGAGTTGATGGCGCCGACGTCGGTGTTCTTGTCGAGCGGGTCGCCGACCCGCAGGGTCTGCAGCCGGTGCTTGAGCTTGCCGAGCAGCAGATCGAAGACCGGTTCCTCGACCAGCAGGCGCGAGCCCGCGCAGCACACGTGGCCCTGGTTGAAGAAGATGCCGTTGATCACGCCCTCGACCGCCTGGTCGAGCGGGGCGTCCTCGAAGACGATGTTCGCCGCCTTACCGCCGAGCTCGAGCGTGAGGCGCTTGCCGCTTCCGGCCGTGGCTCGTTGGATCGCTTTGCCGACCTCGGTCGAGCCGGTGAACGCGATCTTGTCGACGTCGGCGTCGACGAGCGCGGCGCCGGTCTCGCCCGCGCCGGTGACGATGTTCACGACGCCGGGGGGCAGCTCGGCTTCCTGCATCACCTCGGCGAGCAGCAGCGCGGTGAGTGGCGTCGTCTCGGCCGGTTTCAGCACCGCGGTGTTGCCGGCGGCGAGCGCGGGTGCGAGCTTCCACGCGGCCATCAGCAGCGGGAAGTTCCACGGGATGATCTGTCCCGCCACGCCCACCGGTGCCGGCGCGCCGCGACCGGGGAACGCGTACTGCAGCTTGTCGGCCCAGCCTGCGTAGTAGAAGAAGTGCGCCGCGGCGAGCGGCACGTCGACGTCACGCGATTCCTTGATGGGCTTGCCGCCGTTCATCGTCTCGAGCACCGCGAACTCGCGGGCTCGCTCCTGCAACTGCCGTGCGATGCGGAAGATGAACTTCGCGCGCTCCGAGGGGGCGAGGCCGTGCCACGCGGGCGCGGCGTCGCGTGCGGCGTCGACGGCCCGCGCGACGTCGGCCGCGTCGGCCTCGGCGACCTCGGCGAGCGTCTCCTCGGTCGACGGGCTGATCGTCGGGAACCATCGCCCGCTCTTCGGCTCGACGAACTCGCCGCCGATGAACAGGCCGTAGCGATCGTCGAGGCGCACGATGTCGGTCGATTCGGGGGCGCTCGCGTACTGCCACTCGGGCGTCGCGTCGCCGGCCGGTCGCTCGATCGCCTCGGTCACCGTCGTCGCCTTCCCGTCAGTCTCAGTCTCAGTCGAGCGTGAAGTAGTCCGGGCCGGAGTAGTGTCCGGTGCGTTCCTTTTCGAGCTGCATCAGCACGTCGTTCAGCAGGCTCGAGGCGCCGATGCGGAACAGGTCGGGACGCATGTACTCCATGCCAACGGTCTCACGCACGAGCACCAGGTGCTGCAGGGCTTGCTTCGCGCGACGCACACCGCCCGCGACCTTCACGCCGACGAGGCGCCCGGTCTGCGCGCGGAAGTCTCGAACCGCCTCCAGCATGCAGAGCGCCACCGGGAATGTCGCGCTCACGCCGATCTTGCCGGTCGAGGTCTTGATGAAGTCGGCGCCGGCGGCCATCGCGAGCATCGACGCCTGCCGCACCCGGTCGTAGGAGCCAAGCTCGCCGGTCTCGAGGATCACCTTGAGGTGCGTCGAGCCCGCGGCCTCGCGAGCGGCCACGAGCTCCTCGAACGCCTCGGCGTAGCGCCCCCCGAGGAAGAGCGACCGGTTGAGCACGATGTCGATCTCGTCGGCGCCGGCCTCGACCACGTCGCGGATCTCGTGCAGGCGCGAGCCGAGCGATCCGAGCCCCGCCGGGAACCCCCCCGCGACGCTCGCGACGTGCACGCCGGTGCCGCGGAGCTGCTCGACCGCAACAGGCACGTGCTGGGGGTAGATGCAGACCGCGGCCACGCTCGGCACGTCGGGGCGGGTCGGGTCTGGACGCACCGCCTTGGCGCACATCGCGACGATCTTGCCGGTCGTGTCGCTCCCCTCGAGCGTGGTGAGGTCGGTGCACCGGATCGCGAGCTCGAGGCCCGCCACCTTGGTCTCGCGCTTGATCGAGCGGGTCGCGAGCGCGGCCGCGCGGGCCTCGAGGCCCACGGCGTCGACGGCCGCGGCGCGGCCCACGATGCGCGCAGCTTCCCCCGCGGTCGCGACCGGTTCCGCGACCGATCGTGGGGCGATCTCAGCTGACTGCGTCACCCCTGCATCGTAGGCGAGAAGCCAGCGGACAGGCTTTCCGCGCATACTTCCGGGGGAACCGGAACCGAGGCACACGAGCCGCGGAAGGGCTGGTGCACGTGGACCATCAGGAGATGCTCGACCGTGAGGAACAGGCATGGCGCGACCTCGTGGATGCCTACGAGGCCGTGCCTCCCGACCGGCGCACGGTCGAAGGTGTGGTGCCGGGTTGGTCGACCCACGACCTCGTGTGGCATTGCGCGTACTGGCCGGCTACGCCGGCGAGGTGCTCGAGCGGTTGCTGCGCGGCGAGCCAGCACCCGATGAGCCTGACGACGATGACGCGTTGGTAGCCCAGATCCTGGCGACGGGTCGCGGCATGCACTGGGACGAGGTCATCCTGACGTTCGAGCAGAGCCGCGAGCGCGTGAGAGCGGCGTTCTCGGCGTTCGGCGATCCGCCCGAGCTGGCGGTCCAGTGGCTCACGGACGACACGTTCGATCACTACGAGGAGCACGCAGCCGAGATCCGCGCGTTCAACGCAGCTCCATGAGCCTTGAACGCCGTCGTGGCCGGCCAGATTCAGGCGTCGACGATGGCGCAGCCGTCGCCGGGGTCGAAGAAGTGCAGGCGATCCACGGCCACCACCAGGTCGAGCCGTTCGCCCCGACGCGCCTGAGTGCGGGGATCGAGCCTGGCGACGAAGCTCGATGTGCCCGCCTCGGCCTGCGCTTCGAGCTCC
>DASVGA010000297.1:0-2483 GCA_036379795.1 Actinomycetota bacterium
ACCTGGTTGTCCATGAACCCCTCGAGCTCGGCGAACCCCACGATGTCGTCGTAGACGCGCTCGGTCGCGCGCCGGTCGAGCCCGAGGAACGAGGCATTGAGGAAGACGTTCTCGCGGCCGGTGAGCTCGGGGTGGAACCCCGCGCCGAGCTCGAGCAGGGCGGCCATGCGTCCGCGCGAACGGATCGTGCCCTCGGTGGGCCGCAGGATGCCGGCGATGCACTTCAGCAACGTGGTCTTGCCCGAGCCGTTGTGGCCGATCAGTCCGATCGACGAACCCTGCTCGATCTCGAAGGAGACATCGCGCAACGCCCAGAAGTCCTCCGCCTTCGAGCGGGTCACGAGCAGGCGTTGCTTCACGCTGCTCGG
This sequence comes from Actinomycetota bacterium, assembly GCA_036379795.1. Lineage (GTDB taxonomy): Bacteria > Actinomycetota > UBA4738 > UBA4738 > HRBIN12 > JAOUEA01. The sequence continues at coordinate 369 of DASVGA010000297.1, forward strand.
CCGTTCCCGGTACAGCCGGAACCGCTTCGAGACGCCCTCGACCTCGATCGCAGCGGTCACGGCGCGGTCAGAGCTCCTCCGCGAAGTCGCCCGCGCGCCGGAAGAACGACCGCCAGGCGAGCAGCAGCAGCACGCTCGATACGGCGAGCACGATCGCGAGCACGCCCGCCTGCCACGCGATCGAGACATCGGGGAGCACCCGCTGGCCCTGCTGCATCGGGTCGCCGTAGAGGGCCCGTTGGAAGCCGAGCACGATCGGGGCGAGCGGACTCGCGAGGTACAGGTGCCACAGGCTCACGCCGGCGACCTCGCGGGTGGCGAGCTCGTGCTGCACGAGCGAGGCCTGATAGACGATCGGGGTGACCCAGAACCAGACGAGCAGCCCGATGTTCAACAGGTGGCCGACGTCGCGGTAGCGCACGTTCACCGCCGAGGACCAGAGCGTCACCGCGGTGGTGAAGGTCATGAGCGTCACGAACGCGAGGGGGTACAACACGAGCGCCTGCACGCCGATGCCGTGCCCCGACACGACGATGAACGCGAGGAGCACGCCCGTCTGCAGCACGAAATCGACGAGCGCGACACCGACCGAGGCGAGGGGCAGGATCTCCCTGGGGAACGCGACCTTCTTCACGAGGTTCGAGTTGTCGATCACCGAGCTCGATCCCGACAGCAGCGACGCCGAGAACAGGTTCCAGGCGAGCAGGCCCGAGAGCAGGAACACGGGGAAGTCCGGCACACGGTTGTCGAGCACGAGCACGACGAACGAGAACACCCCGAGGAACACCACGGGGTTGAGCAGCGACCAGATCGCACCCAGGAACGAGGCCGTGTACTTGACCTTCAGCTCCTTGCGCACGAGGTTCGCGAGGATCTCGCGGTAGCCCCAAAGCTCGCGCAGACGCCGCACGGGTCGCAGGTGCGGCGCCTCCGAGGTGCGCTCGATCACGATGGCGGTGGCGATGGGCACGAGCTCCTGTCGAGTCGGGTGTGGGGTCGGCCGCGGGAAGGTGAACCCGCAGGTCAGCGCGGCGACGAGTGTAGCAACGGGGACCCGCGAACCCGCCGACGGAGCTATGACGATCGTTCGACGTTCCGGCGTGCCGCGGCCACCTCGGGCCCCGGCTCGAAGCTCCCCAGCGCCCTCGCGTAGTCGAGCCCGTACCCCTCGGAGACGAGCTCCTCGGTGATGCCCGCGTCGACGAGCGCGCGCCCCCAGATCGCCAGGGCCTTACGGGCGGGGTCGCGCACGAGCGCGAGCGTCTCGGTGATCGCGCGCTCGTAGCCGCGCGCGGCGGCCTCGCTCGTGCGCTGTCGCTCGATGTGGGCTGCGGCGGCGGCGCCCACGCGCCCCCGCAGATCGTCGTCGTCGCGCAGGTGCATCAGTGCCCGCGCGAGCTCGCCGGGATCGGCCGGGCCGGGAGCGATCCGCACCACCGCGTCGTCCGGCACATCGAGGTAGGTGCCCGTGGCGCTCACGACGCTCGGCGTGCCCGCCTGCATGGCGCGGCTGAGCGAGCCGCTCACCTCACCGCGGTGCGGGAAGCGCAGATCTACGGCGACGTCGGCTGCGACGAGCCAGGCGAGGAAGTCGGCATCGGTCACGTCGGCGTGCACGCTCACACGGCTGCTCATGCCCGCGGCTTCGACGATCGGCTCGACCTCGTAGGCCTCGATGCGCCGGCCGACGATCGCGACGTGGGCATCGTCGCCGAGCTGGGCCGCAGCTCGCACGAGCGCATCGAGCTGCTTGGCCTCGTTCATGTCACCGGGTGCAACGACGAGGAACGCCGGCTTCCCGACGCGTTCGCGCAGCTCGTGTGCGCGGTCTTCCGCCCGCGCGAACGCGTCCGGCGCCTCGACCACCGGATGCGGCACGACGAACACAGGTGTGCGGCATCCGAAGCCCTCGAGGTAGCGGCGGCCGAAGTCGGAATGCACGATGATCCCCCGGGCACGGCGGGCGATGTGCGCGCACCAGGGGTCACGCAACGGCTCGTTGCGGATCACATCGGGATCGGTGACGACCTGGCGCAACCGCGCCGCCTCACGCGCCGCCATGTATCCGAGCGGCTCACCCGCGGCCTTGAGACCCCGCACGAAGTCGTCGAGCGC
>DASVGA010000298.1:0-3498 GCA_036379795.1 Actinomycetota bacterium
GTTGCAGCGCATGAAGTGCATCATGTCGGTGCCGTCGGGGCGCGTGAGCGAGTCCGAGATCGAGAAATCGAGGTGGTCGACGTACCACTGGGCGGACTGGTTCAGGTTCGCCGAGTTGAAGACGACGTGCGAGAGCTTCGCGGGGATCGGCTCTCGCTCGCGGATCTTGCGGGCCGGGCGGGTTTCGTAGCCCGTCGAGAATTCCAGCACCCGTCCATCGCCGTCGAAGACCCGGAAGCCGTACCCGCCTCCGAAGCCGCTCAGCTCCCGAGGCTCGTGGACGAACTGCACGTCCTCCGCGCGCAGCTTGTCGGCCAGGGCGTGCACATCGTCGCGGTTCGCGACGGCGAATCCCACGAGGTCGATGCGCTTGTCGTCCTCGCGCAGTCGCAGGATGAAGGGCTCCGTCGATCCCTCGGCGGCCAGGTGGACGAGGCCCGGCTCGGCATGCACCTCGGTCAGACCCCAGTACTTCGTGAAGAACGTGCGCTCCTCCTCGAAGTTCGGCACCGCGAGCGCGGCGTATCTCAGGTGCGAGACGAGTCGGTCGGTCATGTCGTGGTCTCCTTTCCGTCTGTGTCGCGTGATCGTGCGCGGGATCGCCGGCGCGCGGCGGGCAACGGCGGCGCGGGTACAGGCGCGCCGACGCGGGCGACGAGTTCGCCGATGCCCTCGACGACCATCCGCACCTCGTCGCCCTCCGCCAGCGGCGGAGGGGTCAGGCCGCCGGCGCGTCCCCACAGCTCACCCAGGCAGCCGCCGTTGCCGACGGTGCCCGAGCCGAGCACGTCGCCCGGCACGACGCGCGAGTTGCGCGCCGCATAGGCGACGACTTCGGGGAACGGCCAGCCCATGTTGGAGACGAGGTCGTGGCCGATCAGCTCGCCGTTCACGTACACCTCGGCCCGCACCGCGAGGAAGCCGTCCGCGTCGAGGTACGGCTCGAGCTCGTCGGCCGTCACGATCCAGGGCCCGAGCGACGTACCGAAGTCCTTGCCCTTCGCGGGGCCGAGGCGCACCTTCATCTCGCGGGCCTGCAGATCGCGCGCCGACCAGTCGTTCATGATCGTGTAGCCGAAGATGTGGGATGCCGCGGCCTCGGGTGTCAGGTTCGAACCGTCGGATCCGGGCACTCCGCCGATCACGACGGCGAGCTCGAGCTCGAAGTCGAGGCGCTCGGTGACGGGCGGCCGCACCGGCTCGCCCGGACCCAGCACCGTGTGCGGGTTCGTGAAGTAGAACGTGGGCGCCTGATACCACTCGTCGGCGACGTGGCTCTTGCCCTCGACGCCCGCGCTCACGCCCTCGACGTGCTCCTCGAAGGCGACGAAGTCGCGGATCGCCGGTGGAACGAGGGGCGCCAGCAGCTGAACGTCGGCGAGGGGCGTACCGGTCGACGCGTTGGTGTCCGCGTGCAGGGCGTGCGCGGCATCCGTCCCCCGCCGCAGCACGTCGGCGACCGTCAGCCCGTCCGGGAACGCCACGACGCGGTCGTCGATCACGAACCCCTCCGAGATCGGCGCCCCATCGGCCGTTCGTGCCGTCCAGCGGGCGATCCTCATGCGCTCACCCGGGTCTCCAGCAGCGCGCCGGCGTTGCCGCCCAGGATCCGATCGGTGACCTCGGCCGGCAGGCCGGCACCGCGGACCAGGGCGACCGGGTCGTCGAGCCCCATGTCGAAGGGGTAGTCGCTGCCCAGGACGACCTGCGATCCGCCCGCGACCTCGACGAGTGTACGCAGCGCGTGCGGGTCGTGCACGACCGTGTCGAACCAGATCTTCCGGAGGTACGTCGACGGCGCGTGCGTGCAGCGCTGCGCTTCGGGGCGCACCTTCCACGCGCGGTCGGAGCGCCCGATCGCGGTGGGCAGATACCCGCCGCCGTGCGCTGCGACGATCTTGAGGTCGGGATGCCGGTCGAGCACGCCCGCGAAGATGAGGTGCGACAGCGCGACGGCGTTCTCGGTCGGCTGTCCCACGGTGTTCGCGAGGTAGAAGCGGTCGAGGCGCTCGTCGAGGCTGCATCCGAACGGGTGCAGGAACACCACCGCCCGCAGCTCTGCCGCGCGCGCCCAGAACGGCTCGAGCCGCGGGTCGGACAGCTCCACGTCGCCGGCGAAAGACGAGATCTCCACTCCGGCGAGCCCACGACCGAGCACGGCGTCGTCGAGGCACTCGACGATCCGCTCCGGGTGCTGCAGCGGCACGAGCCCCAGACCGGTGAGGCGGTCGGGCGCCTGCGCGACGTGTGCGGCCACCAGGCGATTGGCCTCGTTGGCCGCCCAGACCGCCAGACCCTCCGGCGCCCATGGGTAGAAGTGATTCGGCGATGCGCTCACCCACTGCCGGTCGACGCCCTGCGCATCCATGTCGGCGAGGCGCACCGACACGTCGGTGAGCTTCGGGATGCGGGCGCCCACCATGGGACCGGACACCGCCTGGCTCTCGGCGCCGTTGCGCTTCAGCTCGAGGGCGGCCGCCGCGGCCACGTCCTCGGGGGCACGCCGTTCGATCTCGGCGTGCAGGGAGGGCAGGAGGACGTGCGCGTGGACGTCGGTGACCGGCGCGTGCGCCTCTGCGCCCGTCACGCCGGCTCCGCCAGCATCTTCGCGACTCCGAACAACAGTCCGCCGGCGTCTGCGTCGCGGTCGCCGTCGATCTGCCACTGACCGAGCTGCACCGATGCATCGACGACAGCCGTCGCTCTCGGCAGGCGGCGCGCGTGGAACTCGTCCCAGAGCCCGTCGTCGATCTCGTCACGCGCGACGATGAGCTCGCTCAACACAAGGGCATCCTCCAGACCCTGAGCGGCGCCCTGCGCGATCGTCGGAGGGCAACTGTGCGCGGCGTCCCCGATCAGGACGACTCGACCGCGGTTCCACGGGGCGTTCACAATGTGCTTCGTGAACCAGGTGTAGTTCGCGTGCGCGCCGGCCTCGAGGTCGGCGCGGATGGAGTTCCACGGTCCGTCGTAGGCGCGCGACTCCTCGAGCATGATCCGAGAGGCGTCCTCGTCGCTGATGCCGAAGCGGTCCTCCGCCTTCTCGACGAGGAACGCGTACATCGAGTCCTCGCCCGTCGGGGTGTAGCCGGCGATGTACACCGGCCCGCCGTAGTACAGCTCGCTGCGCTCGACCTCGGCCGGGCGTGAGACGAACGAGCGCCAGATGCCCATGCCGGTCGGCTCGGGCTTGGTCTCGATGCCGATCAGGTCGCGGACGGTCGAGTTGAGCCCGTCGGCGCCGACGAGGAGGTCGTAGGTGCCCGCCGACTCGTCGTTCACGAAGACCTCGACACCGGCATCCGTCTGCTCGATGCCGGTGACCTTCGCGCCGAACCGGAGGTGAGCGCCCGCCTTCTCGGCATGGGCGAGCAGGATGCGGGCGAGCTCGGGGCGGGGCATGCCCATCGCGGCCGGGTAGTCGGGTCCGCCCGAGTTGACGTCGGGCAGCTGCGCGACGATCGGGGCGCCCGGGCCCGGCGCGCGCAGGTGCAGTCC
>DASVGA010000299.1:0-7900 GCA_036379795.1 Actinomycetota bacterium
GCACGGCCCTGCTCGCGTTCGATCTCTGCGTCGAGGTCCACGAACGGCACGCCGAGCCGGCCCGCGAGCTCGCGCCCCACCACGGTCTTGCCGGCTCCCGGCATTCCCACCAGGTAGACGATCACACCGCGAGGCCTTCCCGGTAGCGCAGCAGGTTGCCGCGGGTCTCCTCGAGGGAATCGCCGCCGAACTTCTCGAGCATCGCGTCGGCGAGCTCGAAGGCCACGACCGCTTCCCCCACCACCCCACCGGCCGGCACCGCGCAGACGTCGGTGCGCTGCTTGATCGCGACGGCCGGCTCGCCGGTGGCGATGTCGACGGTCGCGAGCGGCGCCGGCACGGTCGAGAACGGCTTCATCGCCGCCCGCACCCTGATCACCTCACCCGTGCTCATGCCGCCCTCGATGCCGCCCGCGCGCCCGGTCGCTCGCCGCGCGCGACCCTCGCGCACCACGATCTCGTCGTGCGCCCGGGAGCCGGGCCTCGCCGCGCTCGCGAAGCCGTCACCGACCTCGACCCCCTTGACCGACTGGATACTCATCAGTGCGCGCGCGAGCCGTGCGTCGAGCTTGCGGTCGAAGTGCACGTACGAGCCGAGCCCCGGCGGCGCGCCATAGGCGAGCACCTCGAAGACGCCGCCGACGGTGTCGCGCGCCTTCCGGAGACGGTCGATCTCGGCCACCATCGCCTTCGACGTCCCGGCGTCGAAGCAGCGCACCGGCGAGCGGTCGACCGCGGCGACGTCGTCGGGCGACGGCACCGGTGCTCGGGCCGGAGCCTTCACCGATCCGATGCGCACGACGTGCGAGACGAGCTCGAGGCCGAGCTCGGCCAGGAACCATCGGCAGAACGTGCCCGCCGTGGTCCTCGCCGCGGTCTCGCGGGCGCTGGCGCGCTCGAGCACGTTGCGCACGTCGTCGAACCCGTACTTCTGCGATCCGGTGAGGTCCGCGTGGCCGGGGCGAGGCCGGGTGAGCTTCTTGCCGGGCTCGATCTCACCGGTCACCCCCATGAGCTCGGCGTACTTGCCGTCGAACTCGAGGTTGGGGATCATGACGGCGATCGGCGAGCCCATCGTGCGGCCGTGCCGCACCCCCGCGACGATCTCGAACCGGTCCGACTCGAACCGCTGACGTCCCCCGCGACCGTGGCCGTGGCGGCGGCGTGCCAGCTGATGCGCGAGCGCGTCGGGATCGACCGGCACCCCGGCAGGAAGCCCCTCGAGCATCGCGACGAGCGCCCTGCCGTGGGATTCGCCGGCGGTGAGCATGCGGAGCATGCGCTCATCATAGGGAACGGGTTGCGGGCGCCCTCCGCCGCGCGGTCGAAGGTGAGGCGGGGGCGGCCGAGGGCCGCCCCCGCGGGCCGGCGACCGCTCCCCCCGTGGGCGGGCCGCCGGAGCTGGTGCGAGTGCTTACTTGTCCGACAGGGCGCAGAGCGTGAACGACTCGTCGCCGTAGAGGAACGTCGCGCAGTCGCCCGAGATCGAGCGGAGCTCGTACCGGCCGTTGTCGAACGTGTCGCCGATGCCGATGTCGTTGAAGACCCGTCCGTCGACCTCCACCTGCACCATCGGCTCGCCGCCCTGGTTGTAGACCGAGAGCAAGACGACGGTCTTGCCCCCGACCACGTCGCTCGAGTTCCCGCCGGGGTTCGTCGGCCCTGTCGTGGTACCCGTGGTCGTAGAGCCGGTCGTGGTGGTCGAGCCAGACGTGCTCGTGGAACCGGTGCCGGACGTCGGGGCGACCGTGGTGGTGAGGCCCGGTGGGATCGAGAACGGGTCGCGGCCGGTGAACACCGGTATCGGGCTCACACCGACGGTCGGTGAGGTCGACGCCTGGCCCGGCCCGTTCCCGTCGGGCTCAACGGTGATGTCCGGCAACGACGGGAACTCCTCGCCGCCGCCTCCTCCTGCAAGCAGGTTCATGACCAGGAAGCCCACGAGCAGCACGCCCAGGATGCCGCCGCCGATCATCAGCGTGCGCTTGTCGCGGGGGGTGAGCGGCACGTCAGGCGCCTCCCGCTCCGGCAGCATCGGTGGTCGGCCCGGGCTCGGACCCCGGTCCGGCGCTCTGGTCGCTCGTGTACAGCACGACGCTCAACTGCATCTGCAGCAGGTTGAGCACGGTCGTCGTGGTGCTGTCGTCGCCCGCCGACGCGATCGACACGGTGAGCGATTTCGCCACCCTGGGCAGCGTCTCGATCGTGTAGAGGAACTCCGCCAGCTGGAAGTACGTGCCGTTCGCCGTCAGCGTCAACGGGATCGTGGAGAGCCCCGACGTCTCGTCGAGCGCCGGGGTCCCGAAGGTGCGCTCCGGTACCTCGACACCGGCGCGCAGGGCGGCGTTCTTGAGCAGCAGCAACAGCCCGGACTCGTCGACCGTCGGCGGGATGCGCCGTTCGACCTCCTGGATCGCCGCCCTGGCCTCGGGCGCAGCCGCCTCCGCTTGCTCGAGCGCCGCTAGCTGCGACTCCAGCGTGCTCTGCTGGCCTCGTGCGGCTTCCAGCTCCTGGTTCGCGGTGGAGACCTCGTTCATCTTGGGCAGGACCAGGAGGAACACCATGATGACCGCGAGCGCCACGGCGCCCGCACCGGCGACGATCGGCCCCCGGCTACCCCGCAGCATCAGGTTGCACTCCCCTACCGCGCTCGGTGAGGACGTCCTCGGTCAGATCGATGCTCAGCGAGAAGTCGAACGCGCCGAGCTCCTGGTTCTCGCTCACCGTGGCGATCCACGGGTTGACCCACCCCTTGACCTGTTCCAGACGCGTCAGGAATATCGAGATGGAATCGATGGTCTCGGCCGTACCGCTGCCCGTGATCGTTCCGACCAGGCCCGCGGTCTGGCCGTCGGCCTGCCCGTCGACCTGCGCCGTGGGTTCGGACACTTGCAGGGCGAGGGTGTCGACGAAGGCGTCGGGCGGGATCACCCGGGAGAAGTCCATGAGCAGGCCCGAGAACGACGTCTCGCCCGCATAGGCGGCCGCGAGCAACTGCTGCTTCTCCTGCGCCTTGGCCTGGAGGTCGGCGAACTTCTGCTTCTCGGCGATGTCGGCCTGCAGCCCCGCGTTGGTGGCGTTCTGTGCGGCGACCTCGTCGTTCACGCTGCTCAGCTTGTTGGCCTGCAAGAGGTAGAAGCCGAACACGAGCAGGAGCAGCACGATGCCGCCCAGCATCACGAGCGACGTGAGCCGGCGGTAACGCTGGGCCTGCAGGATATCGGGAGGAAGGAGGTTGACCTGGCTCACGTGGTCCTCCCGGGGATCGCGAGCCCCACCGCGACCGCCAGCACCGGCTCGGCTTCGGCGAGCGCCTCTTCCGACAGCGAGAGCTGCGAGCGCGCGTTCAGGAAGACGCGACCCGCCCGCACTTCGACGGGGATGCGCTGGCGCAGCACGTCCAGGAACCCGTCGAGCTTCGACCCTCCGCCGGTCACGAGCACCCGGGCGATGCGCGCCCCTTGCGCCTGCGCCGTGTAGAACTCGAGCGAGGAGCGGATCTCGTCGACGAAGCTCGCGCCCCGCTCCTTCGCGATCTCCTTGACCCGGCCCACGTCGGGGCGCCCGGCCGCCGCCTCGACGGGCCGGCCCAACTCGTCGTCGTTCGGATCGTGCACGACCTCGGGCTGGGGCTCGGTCTCCCCCTCACCATCGGCCACGCTGGGGGTGGAGTCCGGAAGCGCGTCGAGGTCGACCTCCTCACCGCGCTTGAGCCGCTCGGCCACGTCGTCGTCGACCCCGATGCCGCGCATGATCGCGAGGGTCACATCGCGTCCCCCCGAGGGAAGGATGCGGACGAACCGCACCGTGCCACGCGCATGCACGACGATGTTCGTCACGTGGGCCCCGATGTCGATGATGGCTTCGTCGCCTTCTTCGTCGAGGTCCATGCCGACGCCGGTCGTGCCAACAGATCGGACCAGCGCGAACGGCACCAGATCGAGGCCGATCGGTTCCAGCTTCGCGCCGGTCACGGCCGAGATCGAGACATCGACCATCTGTCGTTGGGCGGCGACGAGCAGCATGCGCAGCATGCGCCGGTCCTCCTGCTCGAACTCACCGATCGGGTCGTAGTCGAGCACCGCCTCGTCGACGGCCATCGGGATGAAGTCCTGCACCTGGAATCCGAGCGAGGCCCGCAGCTCCTTGTCGGGCAGGTACGGAAGTGCGATCTCGCGCACGACCACCCGCTGATTGCCCAAGCCCAGGAAGACCCGCTTGAGCTTGAACCCACCCCGCTCCCACAGCTCCCGGAGGGCATCGGTGACGACGGTCGGGTCCTTGACCTCGCCGTTCTCGACCGCTCCCGCCGGAAGCGGGACCTGGGCGGCCTTGACGACGGTCGGCGGATCGCCGGGCGCGAGCTCGACCGCGCGCACGGCGGTCGAGCCGATGTCGAGACCGATGCGTCCCTTCGCCACCTCAGGCTTCCTCCACGCGCACCGAGCGCTCCTCGAGGAATCGCTGCAGCTCGGACCCTCTGATGCGGTAGCCCTTGCCCACGCGCACGGCAGGCAGCTCGCCGCTCTTGATCAGCCGGTACACGGTCATGTTCGACACGCGCATGCCCAGGGCGACCTCCGCGACCGTGAGCAGTCCCCCGGTCACGAACGGCTGCGCGTCGGCCATGCCGCTCCTTCCGTCACATCAGTCACTCGTGGATACATGGGTCACATGAGTCACAACAGCACACAGGAGTGCTGTTGAGCCTGCTCACGAAACATCAGGCAACAGGGCAAGTCAAACACCTGCAACGGTGTCTGCCTGAACGTGTGTTCGACCTGTGCGCCGGTCTAGAACGTCACCGATGCAGTGAACGTGCTCAGGTACCGATCGGCGATGGGCTGCCACCAGAACGCCGCCACGATCGCCCCGGCGGCCATGTAGGGACCGAACGGGATCATCGACTTGCGGTCGCGCCCGGCGATCAGCGCCACGACGCCGCCGACACCGCCGAACAGCACGGCGGCGGCCGCTGCCACCCCGACCGCGGCGAGCCCGATCGAGCCGAGCACCACCCCGATGACCAGGGCCAGCTTCACGTCGCCCATGCCCATGCCTCGAGAGATCACGGCCACGACGAAGAGCACGCCCCCGTAGAGCAGGGCTCCGATCAGCGCGCGCAGCGGGTCCGTGCCGCCGTCTGCGAGGCGGGCGAGGACCCCGAAGCCGGCGAAGCCGACGAACGCCGGGTACGTGATGCGGTTCGGGATGATGCGCCGCTCGATGTCGATCCAGGCGATCACGGGCATCAGCGCGAGGAAGGCTGCCACCATGATCGCGACCCAGATGCGCTCGAACGCCGCGGCGCCCGCCACGACGAGCACCGTCGTCGCGAGCTCGAGCGCCGGGTACCGCGCGGAGATGCGCGCCCCGCACGACCGGCACCGGCCCCGCAGCATCAGCCAGGAGATGACGGGCACGTTGTCGCGGTTGCGGATGTCGGCCCCGCAGCTCGGGCATCGCGACCTGGGTCGCAGCACGCTCTCGCCGGCCGGCACGCGCGACGCGATCACGGTCATGAAGCTCCCGATCGCCAGGCCGAAGGGCAAGGCCACGATCGCGCGCAGCCACGCGTCACTCATCGCCGGACCCTACCCCGCCGATGCTCACGAACCCGTGAGGCTCAAGCCTCGTGGATGTAGGCGATGTCCTGCTTGAATCCCGTGATGCCCGTGATGCCGGGAACGAGCACCGGCCTGTACGAGAGCTTGAAGTTGTTGGCCACCGAGACGTTGGCGGCCATGACCTGCCCCGCGAAGGTGTTCGTGTTCGACATCGTCGCGGTGCAGGGCGTGTAGAAGAACACGTCGACCTGGGTGTTGAAGTTGGTGTTGTTGCCCACCGAGATGTTGTCGTTGGCGGTGCATGCCGTCGTCTGCCAGGTACTGATGAAGTGCATGTGCTTCACCGCACCCGCGGTCCCGTTCCAGTTCTGGCGGTTGTCGAAGTTGAACCCCCAGTTGCTGATAACCGCGAGGTTGCCCTTCACCGAGTTCGTGTGGTTGTTGCCGGGCGTGAAGATGCACGGGCTCGCGGGCGCGATGCGCACGACGACGTTCGTGTATGCGCTCCCGGGCCACGTGTTCCTGATCCAGCTGTACGCCTTCGTGCAGTCGTTCGCACCTGGCTCCGAACCGTAGATCGCGTTGGTGATCTCCGTGTAGCCCGACCCGGTCCAGTTCGCCGCGACGTAGGAGATCTGCGGGAAGGTCTGGGTGGGCACCGTCGGGACCTCGGTATTCGCGCTCACGGTGCCATTGATGGTGAGCCCGCCTGTCTGGTCGATCGCGCCCGCCGCAGCAGCGGCCCCTTCGATCAGCCCGCCTGGCGACCCACCGATCGTGCCGAGCTGCGAGAGCACGCTTCCCTTCACGATGGCGGGGTTCCCGATCGTGACGTTGTCGCGGACCCACAGATTGCCCCAGATCGTGGAGTTGCTGCCCGAGATGGTCGCGCCGCCCTGCGGCACGTAGACGTTGCCGCGGATGTTCGGCGTGTTGTTGATCGTGAGGTTGCCGTTCAGCACGTACACGTCGCCGTCGTTCCCGTTGGCGCCGTAGATGTCGAAGCTGTTCGTGAAGCCCGTCGCGTTGACCGCGAGGATCGCGGCGCCGAAGCCACCGTAGTTCGGGGTGAGGCGCATCAGCGTCTCGATCGTGCGGGGCGCGTCGCCGTTCACCACGCCGGTGGAGCTGATCAGCGCGAAACTCGGGTAGGTGGTGTCCGAGAACGACGAGCACGGCATGACGGTCGTGCCATCGGCGGCGTAGAAGGTCGCCGACGCCTCGAACGTGGCGACCGCAGGGCCCGTGTCGATGTCCTCGATCTTGGTGGCGCAGCTCATGCCGACGATCGGGGTCGTCTGCAGGTAGTGGTACCAGTGGTTCGTGCCGGACTCGGCGGCGTTGACCGAGAGTAGCCGCTGCCGGTCGTACCCGCTCGCATCGAGCGAGTGCAGCGACTGGGCCACCACGATGGTCGACAGCATCAACACGACGAAGGCGACCATCAGCGACACGATCATCGCGACGCCGTCCTCCCGACGCAGGTGGCGGTGCAGGTTGGCGATCATCAGGATCCTCCGTTCACATGTCGGCCGGCAGGTCCTGACACAGGTTCGATGGGTAGCCGAACGCCGTGTTCCTGCCGGTCAGGGCCGCCGTGAAGGTCTGGGTGGCCTCGGGCTGGTGCTGGAGGTCCGGATTCACGCGGAGATCGACCGTCAGCGTGCGGCCGGTGGCATCGAGCACGAACGGCTCCTCACTTTGGTCGCGGTTGACGATGCCCGTCGCGATCACCTGCCAGTCCGTCGCCGCCGCTGCGTCGAGGGGGGGCCAGTAGCGGTACAACAGCCGCCGCTCGTCGTCGACGAACCAGGCGGCGCATCGGGGGTCTTCGTCTCCGCCGAACTGTGCCTGGGTGTAGACGCGGAACAGGTAGCCGGACGCGCTGACGCCGAATGGATCCACCGTGCCGGCCTCAGCCGTCGGGTCGTAGAGCAGGTTGCCTGACCGCACCTGGCGATCGATCGACTGCAACACGATGCGGGCGCTGTCACCGAGCTGCGAACGCACATCCTGCTCGACGATCGCCCGCTGCATGCTGGCGAGGGTGCTCGTGAATACGAGCATGACGACCGACAGGATCGCCATCGCGATCACCACTTCGGCGAGCGTGATGCCATCCTCTCGGTCGCCGTGAACGGACAGGGGGGCGCGTGTCATATCCCGAACTCCGGCGGCGGCTCGTACGAGCTGGCGGCGACGAGCTCTCCGATCTCGACCGTGACGACCACGTTGACTTCCTCGACGCTGTCGACGAGGAGGCGGTAGTGCACGGTCAGGGCGATGGGGGTCACGCGGCCCTCTGTCTCGAGCTTGATCTGCGCGTTGGACGG
>DASVGA010000300.1:0-3317 GCA_036379795.1 Actinomycetota bacterium
CGTCGTGCCACGTGCATTCGTCGATCTGGAACGCGAAGGGAACGAAGAGCCTCACGTGGAGCGACGAGGGCATCGGCAACATGACCGACGAGTTCCGCTGGTACCTGGGGGGCATCATGACCACCGCGCGCGAGATGGCGTTCATGTACGCACCGTTCGTGAACTCCTACAAGCGCTACCAGCTCGCGTCGTGGGCGCCGACCGCCATCGTCTGGAGCCGCGACAACCGTACGGCGGGCTACCGGACGGTCGGCGAGCATGCAGCGTTCCGCGTGGAATGCCGGATCCCCGGCGCCGACGCGAACCCCTACCTAGCGTTCGCCGCGACCGTCGCGGCAGGCATGTGGGGCATCGAGCACGAGATCGAGCCCCCGCCGATGTTCGAGGGTAATGCGTACGAGGCGAAGCGGGTGCCCCGGGTGCCCACGAGCCTGCACGAGGCGATCGACGTCTTCCGCAAGTCGAAGGCGGCCAAGGAGATGTTCGGCGACTTCGTCTACGGTCACCTGCTCAACACCGCCGTGCAGGAACAGTCGATCTTCGACAACCTCACCGTGACCGACTGGGAGCTGGCGCGCTACTTCGAGCGAGGCTGACCCCGGTGCTGGAACCGGCGCTCGACGCGATCCTGAGATCGGTGCCGGGCTGGGCCGATGCGGAGTTCCAGGTCGAGCCGCTCGAGGGCGGCATCACGAACCGGAACTATGTGGTCACGGTCGGGGACTCCCGCTACGTGCTGCGGGTACCGGGTCACGACACGGCGCTGCTCGGTATCGACCGCGCCAACGAGCACAGGGCGGCGGTCGTGGCGGCCGACGCAGGCGTCGGGCCGGAGGTCGTGGCGTTCCTTCCCGAGAGCGGATGCTTCGTCTCGCGGTTCGTCGCAGGCGCCCACGTGCCGGTCGACGAGCTGCGCTCGGGCGACGCGCTGGAGCTGGTGGTGGCGTCGGTGCGCCGGTTACATGCCTGCCCGCCGATCCCCTCGATCTTCCCCGTGTTCCGCATCGTCGAGCGATACCGCGAGACGGCAGCGCAACGAGGGGTGCGGGTGCCGGCGGCCTACGATGACGCGCAGGCGTTGGCCAGCCGGATCGAGGCAGCATTCGAGACGTCCCCCTCACCGCTCACCACCTGCCACAACGACCTGCTGAACGCGAACTTCTTGCGTGAGGGCGACCACGTCTGGATCGTGGACTACGAGTACGCCGGCATGGGCGATGTCTTCTTCGACCTCGGCAACCTCGCGGTGAACAACGGACTCGACGAAGCGGCGCGCGAAGCGCTGCTGCACCACTACTTCCTGGGGGACGTGCTCGATCGGCACCGCGCACGCCTGGCGCTCATGACGCTGATGTCGGACTTCCGCGAGGCGATGTGGGGAGTCGTGCAGCAGGCGATCTCGACGCTCGACGTGGACTTCGTGGACTACGCGGACAGGCACTTCACCCGCATGCTCGAGGGCGCGCGGACGATGCCCATCGACGATCTGTTGCAGGGAGCTTCCCAGCCGATCTAGGGGCGAGCGCCGACGAGCACGACGTCGGTGCCGTCCTGCACCAGCTCGTCGCGCTGGTTCAACACCCGCACGTGCACCGTGACGATGCCGCGATCGGGTTTCGAGCGCGAGCGACGAACCTCGGTGACGGTCGAGACGGTTCTGATCGCATCCCCGACGAAGACCGGCGCGACGAACCGGCGCGACTCCTCGAGGTAGATGCCGAGGGCCCAATCGTCGGCCTGGGTGGCCTGGCCGCTCGAGATCGACGTGATGAGCAGCCCGTGCGCGATGGGAGCGTCGTACGGCGATTCCCCGGCGACCGAGGCAGGATCGAGGTGCAGCGGGTTGTGATCGCCCGTCAGCTCCACGAACGCCTCGATGTCGCCGGTCGTGACCGTGCGCGCGAGGCTCACGAGCTCGAGGCCGACCTCGATGTCCTGCAGGTAGGTGTGTCCCCCGGTCGCTCCCGTCATGTGGGCCGAGCGTAGCAACGGCTAGCATCGGGCCGTGAAGATCGCGGTGTTGGTCAAATGGGTTCCCGAGCCGCAGGGCACACCCACGCTCGGAGAAGATCGCCTGCTGGTGCGAGAGGGCGCCGACGGCGCGCTCGATCCCGGGGACGAGTACGGGCTGGAGCGTGCGCTGCAGCTCGTGGAGCGCGACGGTGGCGAGGTCGTGCTCGTGTCGATGGGCCCTCAGGTGGCCGAGGCCGCGGTCCGGCGGGGGCTCGCGATGGGGGCCGCGCGCGGGGTGCTGGTGAGCGATGACGTCTTGCGCGGCGCCGACACGCTCGTGACCGCCAGGGTGCTCGCGGCTGCGATCGGCTCGCTGGGGCCGGCCGACATGGTCATCGCGGCCGTCGAGTCGACCGACGGGTACACGGGCACGCTGCCGATCACCGTCGCCGAGCTGCTCGGCTTGCCGAGCGTGACGTTCGCGACCTCGCTGGATGTCCAAGGCGGCGAGGTGCGGGCCGAACGCCAGACTTCCGCCGGCACAGAGCTGGTCGCCTGTCCGATGCCCGCGCTGGTGACGGTGACGACCGGGGTCGCCGAGCCACGCTACCCGAGCCTCAAGGGCGTGATGGCGGCGAAGTCCAAGCCCGTCGACCGGCCGTCGCTCGCGGACCTCGGATTCGACGCCGATGCGTTGCGATCGACCCAGACGGTGGCGTCGGTCGAGGCCGCGCCCGCCAAGACCGGAGGGCGCGTGATCGAAGCGGGACCCGACACCGCCGCTGAGATCGCGGACCTGCTGGCCGAGGCCAGGGTGATCTGACGTGGCGGGCATCTGGATCTGGGCCGATGTCGACCACGACGGCGTCGCCTCGTCGGCGCTCGAGCTGCTCACGAAGGCCCGGGCGCTCGGCGACGACGTCGCCGCGGTCGCGTTCGGCTCGGGGGCCCCTGCAGCGGCCGGGGCTCTCGGCGAGCACGGCGCCCGTACGCTTTACGCGTGCGACGACGGGCGCCTCGACGAGCCTACCTCTCGCGTCGCCGCCCACACGCTCGCCGCACTCGTCGCCGCGAACACGCCCGACGTGATGCTGTTCCCCTCGTCGTATCGGGCACGCGACGTCGCCGGACGTCTTCAGGCCATCACCGGCTCGACCCTCATGGCGAACGCCGTCGACCTTCCCTCGCTCGATCGGGCACGCGCCGAGATCCTCGGCGGCACCACGATCGTTGACGTCGCCCTCGACGGGCCGGCCCCGCACCTCGTGATGCTGCGTCCTCGTGCCTTCGAGCCGGAGCCCGTCGGCGGCTCGGCCGAGGTGGTCGACGTCGAGGCGGTCGTTCCCGAGGCGTTCGTCGAGGTG
>DASVGA010000301.1:0-3361 GCA_036379795.1 Actinomycetota bacterium
GGACCTCGTGCCCGGAGAAGACGTGACCTTCGACCCGCCTCCGGTCTAGCGGGGCTTCTCGCCCGCGTGTAGCCTGGCGGCCAGATGAGCACGGTCGAGGCCAGCGAGATCGAGTGGAAGGGCCGCACCGGTCCGTTCTCGCTGCTCGTTCGCCCCGGCGTCTTCAGCCCGACGAGCACCAGTCGCACCCTCGCCGACGCCCTCGAGATCCGGCCCGACGACGTGGTGATCGACGTGGGGTGCGGCTCGGGGGTGCTTGCCTTCGTGGCCGCGAACCTCGGAGCGAAGAAGGTCTACGGATGCGATCTGTCGCCCCCCGCGGTCGAGATGGCCATCCGCAACGCCGAGCGCCTCGGGCTGAGCGACGTCTGCGAGTTCCGGCAGGGCGACCTGCTCGAGCCGATGCGCGGGCTGCGCGCCAACGTGGTGATCGGCGACGTCTCGGGCATCCCCGATGCGCTCGCCGCGGTGAGCGGATGGTTCCAGGACGTGCCGGCCGGTGGACCGACCGGCGCCGAGCTGCCGCGCAAGCTGCTGGAGTCGATCGGTGACACGCTCGAGCCGGGCGGACGCTTCTACCTTCCCACGGGCACGCTCCAGGACGAGAGCGCGATCCTCGCCGCCGCGCGACGCGTCTTCGGCGACAACATCGAGCCGGTGCTCGAGCGCACGTTCCCGCTTCCCGACCTGGTGGCCAAGGCCACCGCCACCGCGCGCCTCATGAAGGAAGGCCTGCTCAAGCTGCACCAGCGCGGCAGCCGTCTGTTGTGGGAACTGCGCATCTGGCGGTGCGTGCGCGCCTGACGGCGAGTCGCGCGTGATTCAGCCCCGGCTCTCCCGGGCGAGCCCCGCGATCGCCCAGACCACGAGCACGGTCCCCACGGGCAGCAGCAGCAGGCCGTAGACGAGCGACGCGCCGGTCACGATGACCCCCAGGACCAGGAACACCGGCCACCCGGTGGCCGTCGGGAACCAGCCGAGCGACTCGCCGGCGGCCGATGCCGGCTCGTCGGCGTCGGGGTCGTCGGAGGCCCGCACGGCAGGGGAGCTTCCCGCCCGCACCCACCACAGCCCCACGATCGCCGGCATGATGCCCAGCAGCCAGAGCGCCGTGGAGCCCACCCACTCCTCGGTCAACAGGTAGTACGCGGTGCCGAGCCCGAGCCCGAAGGCGGCGTAGGCCCACAGGGTGCGCAGCGCGATCCTCACGTCGGTTCCCGCGCGGTCGCGGACCCGCTCGCGAGCTCGGGGTGGCGCGCGTCGAACGCCGGACGTTCCGAGCGGATACGGGGCAGCGCCGCGAAGTTGTGCGCCGGAGGCGGCGAGGTCGTCATCCACTCGAGCGAGGAGCCCTGCCACGGGTCGTCGCCCGACGGTGTGCGGCGGCGTCGCGCGGTGAACGCGTCGACGAGGAAGACCAGCACACCCACCGTGAGCACGGCCGCCCCGAGCGACGAGACGAGGTTCGGCGTCTCCCACCCGAGCCCGGGCGCGTAGTCGACGATGCGCCTGGGCATGCCGCGCAGGCCGACGACGAACTGCGGCCAGAACGTGAGGTTGAATCCGACGAACATCAGGCCGAACACGAGGCGGCCGAGCCGCTCGGACAATCGGTAGCCGAACGCCTTCGGCCACCAGAAGTAGATGGCCGCGAAGATGCCGAAGACCGATCCGCCCATCATCGTGTAGTGGAAGTGCGACACGAGGAAGTACGAGTCCGACACCTGGAAGTCGATCGGCGGGCTCGCGAGCATCACCCCGGTGACGCCACCGATCAGGAAGTTCAGCAGGAAGCCGACCGAGAAGAGCATCGGGGTCCGCAGCACGATGCGCCCGCCCCACATCGTGCCGATCCAGTTGAAGAACTTCACGCCGGTGGGCACCGCGATCGTGAACGTCATGGCCGAGAAGAACGGGTTGTCGACCACGCCGGTCGTGAACATGTGGTGGGCCCACACGCCGGTCGAGAGCGCTCCGATCGCCAGCGTGGCGAGCACGAAGCCGGTGTAGCCGAACAGGCGCTTGCGGCTGAACACCGGGATGATCTCGGTGATCACGCCGAAGAACGGCAGGATCAGGATGTAGACCTCGGGGTGTCCGAGGAACCAGAACAGGTGCTGGTACACGATCGGGTCGCCCCCGCCGCCGGGGTCGAAGGCGTGCCCGCCGAGCCGCCGATCGAAGAGCAGCAACACGAACGCCGCGACCGCGGGCGGGAACGCGACGAGCCCGAGCAGCGCGGTCACGACGGCGTTCCAGGTGAAGATCGGCAGGCGCCACATCGTCATGCCCGGCGCGCGCATCCAGAACGTGGTCGTGATCACGTTCACCCCCGACATCAGGGTCGAGATCGCGACGAGCGCGAGCCCCAGGATCAGCAGATCGGCGGCGGCGCCGGGCGAGTAGCGCGGCCCCGAGAGCGGCGGGTAGAGGTACCAACCGGTCGCGACACCGCCGGCGTCGGTCGCGAACGAGCTCAGCAGCACGAGCAATCCGCCGCCGGCGAAGAACCAGTACGACATGGCGTTCAGTCGCGGGAAGGCCATGTCGGGCGCGCCGATCTGTAGGGGCACGAGGTAGTTCGCAAGCCCGACCCCGAACGGCGCCACGAACAGGAAGATCATCGTGATGCCGTGCACCGTGAACAGCGTGTTGTAGGACTGGGGCCCGACGAGCTGGCTGCCGGTGCCGGCGAGCTCGGCTCGCATCGCTCCGGCGAGTGCGCCTCCGAACAGGAAGAACGCGAACGCCGTCGTGCAGTACAGCAGTCCGATCTTCTTGTGGTCGGTGGTGGTGAGCCACGCGACGGGTCCGGCGCGGAGGCGGCCGGCAGGCGTCGGATCGGCCACCGCGCTCATGCGGCTTCCTCGGTGGTGGCGGTCCCCGCTCGCTCGATCCAGGCGTCGAACTCGCTCGGCTCGACCACCCGCACCGTGAAGGTCATGTACGCGTGGTGCAGGCCGCAGAACTCCGAGCAGACGCCGTGGTAGGTGCCCGGGCGCGTGGGGGTCACGTCGAACGTGTTCGTGCGCCCAGGCAGCGCGTCGCGCTTGTACAGGAAGTCGGGCACCCAGAACGCGTGGATCACGTCGTTGGAGGTCAGCTCGATGCGGGTCGTCTCACCGAGCGGCAGCCAGAGCTCGGGCCCGGGCACGCCCTCGCCGCTCGGCTCGCTCACGACCTCGACGCCGAGGTCCGGGAAGCCGAACCGCCACCCCCACGAGAACGCTTCGGCCCGCAGCGTCACGTCGGGCGTGGGTGAGACCGACGATGCGCGATGCTCGGTGCCGAACGAGAGCGCGAACAGCACGACCACGATCACCACGGGGATCGCGGTGTACACGATCTCGAGCGGCACGTT
>DASVGA010000302.1:0-4893 GCA_036379795.1 Actinomycetota bacterium
GCGATCCGTGAGGGCCCGGGCGGTGTACGACTTCTGCCAGTCGGTCCAGGGGTTCGCCGGGGTGCTCTCGCCCGGATCGCACTCCGCCTTGAGATAAGGAACCGCGTAGGCGTCGTTGCCCCCGTGCCAGACGTCCTCGACGGCGTCGGAGTGACCGCCGTCGGATGCCGCGAAGAACGCCTGGATCACCGATCCGCCGTGGGTGACGACCTGTCCCCGCGTGTCCTCCACGGCGGCGACCCATCGGTTCCCGTCGGTGCCGGCTTCCTTGCCGTAGCCGACGTAGACCTGGTCGTTGGTGCCGTCGGTGATGTCGCAGTTGCACTGCGCGTTGGGTGAGTATCGCTTGACCTTGTAGGTCGCGAACGTGCGACCGGCCACGGCCTGGGCGCGGAGCGCAGCGCGGGGCCAGGAACTCGGCATCTCACCGAGCCCGAACAGGTACTGCTCGAAGGCGATCGGTAGCACGAGCCGTTCGTTCCACGTGCCGCCTCGGCGGTAGAGGTCGAACTCGAGATGGCCGCGGTCGTAGGCGTAGCCCACCCCGCTCACGGCGTCGGCCTCGGGAACGAAGGCCCGCGCGCCGGGTCCGTAGGTGGCGATCAGGTCGAAGGAGGGCCCGCCCCAGGTGCGGCCGCCGACGAGGGTGCCGTCGTGATCGCGAACGGCGAACCCGCTCGCCTTGGCTCGCACCGTCCAGGTGCGCCCGGCGGGGATACGGCCCACGCGTGTGCCCCCCTTTCGTGACACCCACAGGCGTACCGGACCGTCCTTCGCGCCGATGTGGATCGCCCTGCGGTCCCAGGTGAGCCCCACCCTGATCGTGCGGACGGGCGACGCGATGCGTTCCACCCGGGTGCCCCGGTAGAACTGCTTCACGATGCGCTTGTGGGGCCAGCCCATCTGCGCGAGGCCGTACGCGCCCCACTGCGACATGCCGATGCCGTGGCCGAACCCGGAGCCGAAGAAGCGGAAGTCGGTCGCGCGGGCGACGTCGGGAGGCACCGGTGGGGGCGAGCCGGTGAAGGGGTCCTCGGTGATGCCGGGGACGGTCGTGCCCGGTCCGGCTGCTCGCGCCGTGGGCAGCGAAGCCGCGGAGAGCAGCGCGAGGCAGAGCGGGAGCGTCGCGACGGCGATGCGCGCACGCCTGGTCACGACGCCGTCGCCTCCTCGTGCGCATGCACCCGGGCGTCGACGAGCCGCATGCCCGCGGGCACCGTCGCGCCTTCCCCCAGGACGCTCCCTTCGACCGACGCGCCGTCGCCGATCTCCGCGCTCGCCGCGAGCACCGATCCGACCACGCTCGCACCGGCGCCCACGGCCGCCCCCCGGTGCAGCACCGAGTCCTCGATCTGCGCGCCCGGACCGACCGTGGCGCCGGGCCCGACCGCGACCCATCGCCCGAGCTGGGCCTGCAGGTCGACGACCGCGTCCCCGGCCACCCACGGGGCGGGGTACGTCACGTCGTGCACCCTGCCCTCGAACATGTCGAAGTGCGCCTGCAGGTACTTCTCGGGCGTGCCGAGGTCGAGCCAGTACGCGTCGGCGACGAACCCGTAGACCGGGTGACCCGCCGCGATCACCGCCGGGAAGACGTCGCGCTCGATCGACGTGCTCTCGCCCGGCGTCCAGTCCCCGAGCACGCGAGGGTCGAGCAGGTAGGTGCCGGCGTTCACGTCGCCGGGCACCGGCTCCTCGGGCTTCTCCCGGAACTCGAGCACCCTGCGCTCGCCGTCGGTGGCGACGAGGCCGAACGCCCTGGCGTCGACGACGTGATGGAGCGCGATCGTGACCGCCGCCCCCTTCGCGTCGTGGAACGCCCGCATCGCGGTCAGATCCAGGTCGGTGAGGATGTCGCCGTTCAGTGCGAAGAACGCCTCGTCGCCGGCGGCCTCGAGTGCGTTGACGATGGCGCCCCCCGTGCCGAGCGCGTGGGTCTCGGTGATCCACGTGATCGCCGGGTCACCCTTCCTCGCCTCGATGAACGGGTGGAACTCGCGCTCGAGGTAGGGGGAGCTCAACACGACCTCGTGCACGCCGTGGCGTCCGAGGTGATCGAGCACGTGGTCGAGGGCGCGCCGGTCCATGAGGGGCAGCAGCGGCTTGGGCACGGTCTCGGTGAGCGGGCGCATGCGTGTGCCCTCTCCTCCGACCAGGATGACCGCCTTCATCGTGTCGTGATCCTTCCTCGCAGCGCCTCGAGTTCGGCACGAGCACGCAACGCGACCCGGGCCGCCGGAAGCGTCGCCCGGCGCCACCCGCCGGCACGGTGCTTGCGGTAGTAACGGTAGATGCTCTCGGAGTGCATCAGCAGCATCTCGCGGCTTCGGCCCGTCGAAACCCCGATCTCGTGCACGATCTCCACTTCGGGGGTGTACAGCACCGTGAGACCTGCCTGGCGGATGCGTGTCGCGATGTCGAGCTCTTCCGCGTAGAGGGGGAACCCCTCGTCGAGCGGACCCACCTCGTCGAAGACGCGGCGCGGGATGAGCATGCAGCAGCCGCTCACCCAGTCGACCTCACGCTCGGTCCTGCGATCCCA
The DNA here is from genome assembly GCA_036379795.1 of Actinomycetota bacterium. Classification (GTDB taxonomy): domain Bacteria; phylum Actinomycetota; class UBA4738; order UBA4738; family HRBIN12; genus JAOUEA01. The sequence continues at coordinate 2,543 of DASVGA010000302.1, forward strand.
TCCGTCGAGCTGGTATCGGCGTGTGAAGGGGTTGCCGGGCAGCACCGACCCGAGGAAGGCGTGTCCGACGGCGTCGATCAGACTCGGGAACCGGCGCCCGCTCTTGTAGATCGTGCCGTCTGAGTTACGCACGAGCGGGCCGACGATGCCGGCTCGCGGGTGTGCCTCGGCGATGGCCACATAGTCGGCGAGGGTGCCTGCCCACCATTCCACATCGGGGTTCAACAGCAGCACGTAGGGCGCGGCGGTCGCCGCGATGCCCTGGTTCCATGCGGGCGAAAGGTAGACGTTGACCGGGTTCTCGACGAGCCTCGCCCAGGGATGCGCGGCGATCGCGGCGGTGTGTGACCCGTCGTGCGATGCGTTGTCGATCACGAGCACGTCGAGGGCCACGTCGCCCCGGTGGCGCTCGAGTGAGGCGAGACAGCGCTCGAGGAACCTGCCGGTATTGAAGTTCACGATCACCACGGCAAGCTCCGCGGCCTCGGGAGCGACGGTCACCACCGAGGTCTCATCCGTCACTGATGCGGCGTCTGCGCCACCAGCACGATGCCGAGCATGATGCTGAGCACGCCGATCCACCGCAGCGGAGGGATCTGTTCGTGCAGCACGAAGCGATCGGCGAGCAGGATCAGCGCGTAGGTGAGGGAGGCGAAGGGGTAGGCGAACGAGAGCGAGGCGCGGGACAGCACGGCGAGCCAGACGAAGGCCGATAGCCCGAACAGCAGCAGACCGCCCCACACCGCCAGCGTGCCGGCGACGTCCTTCAGCGAGCGGGCGTTCAGCTGCAGCTCGCCGCTGTTGGCGGCGACCTGGTTCATGCCGTGCTTCAACGTGAGCTGGGCGATGGCGGCGAGGGCCACCGACAGCAGGATCAAGCCGATCAACATCGTGCGGTCCTTCCTTCGGGCAGGGAACCCGCTGCCGCGCTCCGCGAGGAGCGCGTCGTGCGCCTCGGGGTCGGTCGCCGGCGGGTTGGGGTTCACAGTTCCTCCACGGTCGCCGACGGCGCGACCTCGAGACGGGTGGGCACGTGCACGTCGTCGGGCACCTGCAGCAGGTACCGCTGGGTCTGCACGTGGAAGAGACGGCCCGCGGTCGAGGCGAGGCCGACCGTGACGAAGTACGTGCCGCCGATCCACGCTGCCGGGGGTACGCGGAAGACGACGCGCTTCTTGCCGTCGACGCGGCCCACGTCGACGCCGAGATCGCTCGTGCGCCCGTCGACCACGGCGTGGTTCGTCGATGCCGAGATGACCGCGAACGAGACATCGAGGTCGTCGACCGGGCTGTTCGCCTGCACGTCGACCGAGATCGTGAGCTCGGCGCCCGGCCACACCGTGCCGTTGCCGTCGCCTCCCGAGTCGAAACTCACCCCGACCACCTCGACCTCACGGCTGCCTTCCTCGGGAACGAACTCGGGGTCGCGGCTCAGCAGCCGATGGCGCAGCTCTCGCACCACCTCGGCGGGGTCGCCGCGCTTGTGGACCAGCCCGTGGTCGAGCATCACGGCCCGGTCGCACACATCGACGACCGTGTCGAGCGCGTGCGTGACGAGCACGATCGTGCGCCCGTCACGCTGGAAGGCACGTACGCGCTCGATGCACCGCCGCTGGAACGATTCGTCGCCGACCGCGAGCACCTCGTCGATCAGCAGGATCTCGGGGTCGACGTGCACCGCCACGGCGAAGCCCAACCGCACGAGCATGCCCGAGGAGTAGAACTTCACCTGATTGTCCATGAAGTCCGACAGCTCCGCGAAGGCCACGATGTCGTCGTAGACCCGCTCGGTGTCGCGCCGGCTGAGGCCGAGGAACGCCGCGTTCAGGTAGACGTTCTCGCGCCCGGTGAGCTCCGGGTGGAAGCCGGCCCCGAGCTCGAGCAGCGCCGCCATGCGCCCGCGCGAACGGATCGTGCCGCCGCTCGGACGAAGGATGCCGGCGATGCACTTCAACAACGTGGTCTTGCCCGAGCCGTTGTGTCCGATCAGCCCGGTCGACGAGCCTTCCTCGATCTCGAACGAGACGTCTCGCAGGGCCCAGAAGTCCTCGGCCTTCGATCGCGTGACCAGCAGGCGCTGCTTCACGCTGCTCGGACGCTCCCGGTAGAGGCGGAAGCGCTTCGAGACCGCGTCGACCTCGATCGCAGCCGTCACAGCTCCTCCGCGAAATCGCCCGAGCGCCGGAAGAACGTGCGCCACGAGAGCAGGAGCAGCCCGAACGCCACCACGAGCACGACCGCCAGCAGCCCGGCCTGCCAGGCCACCGACACATTGGGCAACACCTGCATGCCCTCCTGCACCGGGTCGCCGTAGAGCGCCCGTTGGAAGCCGAGCACGATGGGGGTGAGCG
>DASVGA010000303.1:0-6442 GCA_036379795.1 Actinomycetota bacterium
TTGTAGCTGCAGTGCTCCGACCACATCGCGCCGTACATCGCGAGCTCGGCGGGGCGCGGGTCACGCCCGAGCGTCTCGCGGATGCGCTCGAACTCGTCGTCGGCGAGCCCGAGTCGTCGGTGCAGCGGCTCGTCGCTCACCCGCCGACCCTCGCTGGCGCGCGGCGGTCATTCACCCGGTCGCCCCCGCCAGCACCCCTGAGAGCAGTGAGGCGAACAGGGCCTGGCCACCGGTCGGACCGAGATCCGGATCGACGGCGTGCTCGGGATGCGGCATCAGACCGACGACGTTGCCGGCGGCGTTGCGGACCCCGGCGATGTTGTGGATCGACCCGTTGGGGTTGGCCGCCTCGGTCACCTCACCGCCCTCGGTCGAATAGCGGAACACCACGAGCCCCTGCCGATCGATGTCGCTGAGCTGCTCGGGCGTCGCAACGTACTGACCCTCGCCGTGCTTGATCGGGACCTCCAGCACCTCGCCGGCGACGAGCTCACGTGTCACGGGCGTCTGCGACGTCTCGACCCGCAGGAACACGTCGCGGCAGATGAACCGCAGCGACGCGTTGCGGATCAGGGCTCCCGGCAGCAGGCCTGCCTCGCAGAGGATCTGGAAGCCGTTGCAGATGCCGAGCACGGGACCGCCACGGTCGGCGAACGCCCGCACCTCGTCGAGGATCGGCGCGTGCCCGGCGATCGCCCCGCACCGAAGGTAGTCACCGTAGCTGAACCCGCCGGGAAGCACGACCGCATCGACGCCTCGCAGGTCGGGTTCGGCGTGCCAGAGCGACACCCCCTCGCCGCCCATCGTGGCGACCGCCCGCATCGCGTCCCGATCGTCGAGCGATCCCGGGAACGTGATCACACCCACGCGGGGGGCCGCTCTGCTCACGGAGACGCTGCTTCCCGCGGGCTCCTCGGGTCGGCCTCCGCGCCGGCCTCCAGCACCCGGAAGTCCTCGATGACGGGGTTCGCGAGCAGCCGTCGAGCGATCTCTTCCACCTCGGCCCGGGCTTCGTCGCGGGTCGGCGCGTCGACGTCGAGACGCACGTGCCTCCCGACGTGCACCCCCGAGACGTTCGTGAAGCCCAGGGCGGGGAGCGAGGCTTCCACGGCCTTGCCTTGCGGGTCGGCGAGTCCCGGCCTCAGCGTCACGAGCACCTCGAAGGAGAAGCTCACGCCGGCTCCCGCCGCAGATCGGCGTCCGTAGCGCCGCCCGGGAGCACCAGCCCGCACCGCGCCAGGTAGTCGTCGAACGGCTCACCGGCGACGCGCTCGTAGGCCTCGCGGTAACGGGCGGCGGTGCCGGCGACGACCTCGGGAGGCAGGACCGGGGGCGGCGGCTCACGGTCCCATCCGGTCGCGTCGAGCCAGTCGCGCACGTACTGCTTGTCGAAGCTCGGCTGCGACCGTCCCGGCCGGTACTCGTCGGCCGGCCAGAACCGGCTGGAATCGGGCGTGCCCACCTCGTCGACGAGGATGAGCTCACCGCCTGCGAACCCGAGCTCGAGCTTGGTGTCGGCAACGATCACGCCGCGCTCGGCGGCCGTGGCAGCCAGGCGCTCGTAGATGACGAGCGTCAGCTCCTTGAGCCGCTCGTACAACCCTCGCCCGACGACATCGATCGCCTCGGCCGGCGTGAGCGGCAGATCGTGGCCGTGCGAGGCCTTCGTGGTCGGCGTGAAGATCGCTTCGGGAAGCCGGTCGGACTCCACGAGTCCCTCGGGAAGGTCGATGCCGCAGACCGCCCCGGTCTCGCGGTACTGCGACCACCCGCTGCCGGCGAGGTAGCCGCGCGCGACGCACTCGAGCGGCACGACGTCGGCGCGGCGCACGAGCAGCGCTCGCCCCGCCAGGCTCGGATCGTCGGTGAACGGCGCCGGGAAGCTCGCCGGATCACCGCTCAGCACATGGTTGCCCACCAGGTCGCCGCTCCGCTCGAACCAGTATCGCGACAGGCCCGTGAGCACCCGGCCCTTGTCGGGGATGGGGTCGGGCAGCACGACGTCGAAGGCGCTGATGCGGTCGGTGGCCACGAGCAGCAGCGCCTCGTCGCCGGCGTCGTAGACGTCGCGCACCTTGCCCTGGGCGACGAGCCGGCCCGCCACGGTCATCGGGCGACGTCCGCAGAGGGAGCGTCGTCGGGAGCCGGCAGCTTCTCGAGCCGCTCGAACACCGGGCCGAGGTTCCGCAGGAACCGCGCGGGGTCGAACAGCTCGTCGAGCGCGGCGTCGTCGAGCAGCGCACGCACGTCGGGATCGGCCGACACCGAGTCGCGGAAGCTCTCGCCTTCGTCCCACGCGGCCGCGGCTGCGCGCTGCACGATGCGGTAGGCGTCGTCGCGCGCGAGCCCGGCGTCCACGAGGGCCAGCAGCACGGTCTGGCTGTAGGCGATGCCCCCGTGCAACTCGAGGTTCTCGCGCATGCGGTCGGGGAAGACCACGAGCCCCTCGACCACGCGCACGAGGTCGTCGAGCATGAAGGCGAGCAATCCGGTCGCGTCGGGGAAGATCATGCGCTCGGCGCTCGAGTGCGAGATGTCACGTTCGTGCCAGAGCGTCACGTTCTCGAGGGCCGCGACCGCGTGGCCCCGGATCACGCGGGCGAGCCCGCTCACCCGTTCGCAGACGACCGGGTTGCGCTTGTGGGGCATCGCGCTCGAGCCCTTCTGCCCCTCGGCGAACGGCTCCTGCACTTCACGGACCTCGGTGCGCGCGAGGTGGCGGATCTCCGTCGCGATCGAGTCGAGCGTCGAGGCCGTGATCGCGAGCGCCGCCATGTACTCGGCGTGACGGTCGCGCTGGATCACCTGCGTGCTCACCTCGGCCGGCGATACCCCTAGTCTGGCACAGACTAGTTGTTCCACGCGCGGGTCGATCGTGCCGTAGGAGCCGACGACGCCGCTGAGCGCACCGATGCCGATCGCCTCGCGCGCTCGCCGCAGCCGCTCCCGGTCGCGGTCGAGCTCGAAGGCCCAGACCGCGAGCTTGTGCCCGAACGACGTCGGCTCGGCGTGCACACCGTGGGACCGTCCGATGATCGGTGTGTCGCGGTGCTCGAGCGCCCGGCGCTTCACGACGGCGAGCACCCGGTCCACCCGCGCGAGCAGCAGGTCGGCCGCTTCCCGCAGCTGCAGCGCGAACGCGGTGTCGAGCACGTCACTCGACGTGATGCCGTAGTGGAGCCAGCGGCCTTCCTCACCGATCGAAGCGGCCACGACGTCGACGAACGCCGCGATGTCGTGGCGTGTGACGCGCTCACGTTCGGCCACGGCCTCCACCGTGAACGAAGCGCGCGATCGGCACGCGGCGGCGGCGTCGGGCGGCACGACGCCGAGCTCGGACCACGCCTCCACCACGAGCAGCTCGATCTCGAGCCAGTGCCCGAGCCTGGCCTCGTCGGACCAGACCGCCGAGACCTCGGGCACGTCGTAGCGGGGGATCACAGCTTGAGACCCTCCGCGAGGTCGTCCTTGAATCGCCAGAGCGCGGCTTGTACCTCGGCATCGCTGATGCCCACGATCTGCGCGGCGAGCACGGCGGCGTTCACCGCGGCGTCGACGCCGACGGTCGCCACCGGTACGCCAGTGGGCATCTGGGCGGTGATCGCGAGCGCCTCGGGGCCGAGCATCTGCGGCGACGTGGCGATCGGCACGCCGATCACCGGAAGGATCGTACGGGCCGCGACCGCGGCGGCGAGGTGACCGCTCATGCCGGTCGAGCAGATGACGACCTTCAGACCGCGCTCGAACGCCGTGCGGGCATACTCGTCGACCAGGTCGGGATTGCGCGAGGACGACATGATGCGGATCTCGTGGCCGACCCCGAACTTCTCGAGGATCAGCCCGGCCTGGCGCATCGTGCCCAGCTCGCTCGGCGACGCCGCCAGCACTCCGGCGCGAAGCGTCTCGTCGGCCACCGTTGCTCCTTCCTGCGGCATCGCTATGCCAGCGTGGCTCGCGCCGCGATGTCGCGCCTGATCGTCATGCCCTCGAACGTGATGCGGTCGGCGGCCGCGTACGCGACGCGGCGAGCCGCGTCGATCGTGGCGCCGGTGCCCGTGACCGCCAGCACCCGCCCGCCGGCGGTGGTCACTGTATCGCCGCGCCGCGCGGTGCCGGCATGGAAGACGGTAGCCCCCTCGACCTCCCCCGCATCATCGAGGCCCGTGATCGGCACGCCTGTCTCGTAGGACCCCGGGTACCCCCCGCTCGCGACCACGACGGTGACCGCGGCGTCGTCGTGCAGCGCCACCTTGACCTCGGCGAGGCGGTCGAGGGCTGCGGCTTCCAGCAGGTCGGCCAGGTCGCTCTCGAGCCGGGGGATCACCACCTCGGTCTCGGGATCGCCGAACCGGCAGTTGTACTCGAGCACCTTGGGGCCGTCGTCGGTGAGCATGAGCCCCGCGTACAGCAACCCCCGGTAGGTGCTGCCCCTGGCGCGCAGTGCGTCGACGGTGTCGCCGACGATCGTCCAGATGCTCCGCTCGGTGGCGGGCGGGACCCAGGGCAGCGGCGAGTACGCCCCCATGCCCCCCGTGTTCGGACCGGTGTCGCCCTCGCCGACCCGCTTGAAGTCCTGGCTGAGCGCGATCGGCACCACGGAATCGGCGTCGACGAGGGCGAACGCGGAGACCTCGGGTCCCGCGAGCAGCTCTTCCACCAGCACCGTGGCACCTGCCTCGCCGAACGCGCGCGCCTCGAGGCAGTCCCGGAGAGCGGTCTCAGCCGCCGCACGATCGGTCGCCACCGTCACGCCCTTGCCCGCCGCCAGACCGTCGGCTTTCACCACGGCGCGACCCCCGAGCTCATCGACGAAGCCGAGCGCGGGCGCGACGTGGGTGAACGATGCAGCCCGGGCGGTCGGCACCCCGGCCTGCGCCATGAGGTCCTTCGCGAACGCCTTGGAACCCTCGATCCGCGCGGCGTCGGCCCCGGGCCCGAACACCGCGATCTGACGCTCACGCAGGGCATCGGCGAGACCGGCTACGAGCGGCGCTTCCGGGCCGATGACGACGAGCGCGGGCCGCTCACGCTCCGCGAGCGCCACGATCGCCTCGACATCGGCGGCATCGACATGTGGCTCGACGCGAGCGAGCTCCGCGATGCCGGCGTTGCCCGGGGCAGCGACCAGGTCGGTCACGCGGGGGCTGCGGGCGAGCGCCCAACAGAGCGCGTGCTCCCGGCCTCCCGCTCCGACGACGAGCGCCTTCATCGAGCGACGACGTCGACCGAGCGGGCGTTCACGACCAGAGCTTATCGGCTCGGAACCACCGACCAACGGCCTATGGTCCTGCAGATGCAGGGGCCTACGCTGCGAGCAACGGTTGACGAGAAGGGACACGGCCATGCGCAGATCCTCGACCATCGCTCTGGCGGTCACGCTCGGAACCACGTTGTTGGTCGGGTCGGCACCGGCCGCCTCGGCCCAGCCCGAGCGATACTCGGCACGTTCGTACAACGCCTTCTGGCACAGCACACGGAGGGTCGACGCGAACACGTACCTGAAGATCACCTGGTACGCCGGCGTCTACGAGCAGGCGGGCGGGTTCTGGTCAGATCTCTACCGCTACGTCGAGCGCTGCGAGCGTCGTCCCGGCCGCGATCGTTGCCGCTCGGGGCCGTTCATGGTGGGTGTCATCGAGGAGCTCGGACGAGGCTCGTTCACGCTCGAGCCGGATCTCGAGCTCGGCGCGTTCGAGGCGACGTATCCCATGGAGATCTACGACAACGGTCATGAGCGCAGGGTCGGCAGGATCCACATCTCCGTCGACCTGGTCGGAACGGGCACGCTGTCGACGACCCGCGAGGTCTACGAGTACGACGACGGCTGCACACGCGTGCGCTACTCCGGACGCTCGGAGTACCGACAGGCGATCGCGAGCGGCATGCTCACCTTCCGGCGAACCGGGAAGACGCTCCCCCTGCGCGACACCGAGGACGCCAACATGAGTCAGGGCGAGTCGATGTCGATCACACACGAGTGCTGAGACATCGACCCGCCCGCGGGGCGCCTACGTGCGGAAGGCGCTCCATGCCTGCTGCATGCGCACGGCCTGCCCGCGCGTGAACTCGAACATGCAACTGTCCTGGGTGTAGTCCATGAAGTTCGTGATCGGGTCGATGCCGGGCTCCGTGCACGTGTCGCGTCCGGTGGGGCACCGGAACGCCGGCGATGCCTCGGGGGCCGTGTCGGCGACGAAGTCGCCGCCCTTGCAACCACCGTCGAAGGTGTGCAGCAGATCGAACCAGTGGCCGACCTCGTGCGTGGCGGTGTCGCCCTCGCTGTAGATCTCGAACGACCCGCCCGGCAACGACTGGTAGTGCACGACGACGCCGTCGAGCACGCCGACCTCGTCGTAGTCCGACGCGTAGTACGCGTAGCCGAGCAGGTTCGCGCCGAGCTTCGCCGAGTAGATGTTCAGCGTCTCCGCCCCGCCGCGACGCA
>DASVGA010000304.1:0-5958 GCA_036379795.1 Actinomycetota bacterium
GTCGATGCGGCGAGGTCCGCGAGCGCCTCCCCATCGACGGGCCGCTCCTGGCGATCCGACACGACCACCTGGGGATGCCCGCCGTCGTCGTCATCGGTCGTGTGCGCGTTCACGGCTCGACGTCCTCGTTGCGCTGACCGAACCGGTCGTAGGCCTCGACGATCTCCTGCACGATCTTGTGCCGCACGACGTCGCGGCCCCCGAGATGGCAGAAGGCGATGTCGTCGATGTCGCCGAGGATGCCCTCGACGACCGCGAGGCCCGACGCCTGTCCGGTGCCGAGGTCGACCTGCGTCGCGTCGCCGTTGATCACGGCCTTCGATCCGAACCCGATGCGCGTGAGGAACATCTTCATCTGCTCGGGCGTCGTGTTCTGCGCCTCGTCGAGGATGATGAACGCATCGTTCAACGTGTTGTGCGTCACGAGGAAGTCGTCGGTCACGTAGAGCGAGTCCTGAGCCGCCACCTGGATGCACACGGTCTCGGCCTCTCCAGCCGGTTCGATCCGATCGATGAACCGCATCGGCCGTCCCCCGCCCCCGAAAGCGGTGTAGGTGCCCGCCTTGCGAGTGAGACGGAACGGCGCGATGTGGGCGGGGAGGCGGATGTCGAGCGTGTAGGCGTCGGCACGGTAGGGCACGTGACGTCCGCCGGCCCGGCCAGGAGCACGACCGAGGGCTGCGCGGGTTCGAACGTACGCGACCCCGCCGAGCGATCGCACGAGGAACGTCACGTCGTCACGGAGCTGCGGTGAAGTCGTCGTGTACTGGATCCGACAGCTTCGCCGAGCCTGCGTGACCGGTCCACCATCGGTGTCGAGCAGGCCCTGCAGCACCGACAGCCGCGCTTCCACGGAGTTCCACAGGTAGGCCTCGGGCACGAACTTGGTGCCGGATCGCGCGCCTGCGAGGCCGAGCTCTCGGAGCACCGCTGTGACCGGGTTGGCGGTGATCACTCCCCCACGCCCACCACCGCCTCGTCGACGCAGCACGTAGTCATACCTGCCCTTGGGAACCAGCTCGACATCGTCGAGCGCCATCTCGAGCGCGAGCGCAAGCTCCGCATCAGCAGTCGTGAACGAGGGGGTCGTGGCGGTGGTGATGCAACCGTCTCCAAGGAGCAGACCGAGCGCGTAGGGATCCATCGGCACCTCGCGGGGCTCGAGTTCAACGGGCTGCGACACGAGGGGAAGCTCGAATCGATGCGCGTGCGCAGCACGGAGCCTGCCGGCCATCTCTCGCGTCTCGAGCACACGACGGCGGTCTCCGGCTCGCCGATCGGCAGCGGTCCACACCGCCCACAGATGCTCGCCCGAGCAGATCGTCGACGCGCCGTCCTGCGCGGTGAGCCGGAAGACTTCCTCACGACCCTGCGGGAAGACGCCGAGCACCGGTGTTGGTCGTCCGTCGGATCCGGTCACGAGATCGCCGACATCCAACGAGCCGATGGGCCGGAACCCGCCGGGTGTGAGCACGAGGCGGTCGAGCGGCTGCGCCCTTCCACGCATGTAGGCCAGCGGCGCGACCTCGACGGTTCCTCGTTCCATCAGTCGCGGAAGCGTCTCCGCCCCCGTCATCTCGAAGAGGGCGTCGTAGAGGGGGCGCATGTACGGGTCGATCTTCTCGTAGAGCGTGCCCGGCAGGTACCCGAGGCGCTCGCCCGCCTCGACCGCCGGGCGCGTAAGGATCAGGCGTGAGACCTGGTGGTCCTGCAGCGCCTTGACCGCCGTCGCGACCGCGAGATAGGTCTTGCCCGTACCGGCCGGTCCGATCGCGAAGGTGACGGTGTTCGACCTGATGGCGTCGACGAACCGCTTCTGGCCGATCGTCTTGGGCGTGATGCCCTTGCCGCGAGCGGTGAGCAGACGATCGCCGAGCACCTCCGATGGGCGCATCGCTACCTCGCCGGGCGGGGCGTCGCCGTCGCCCTTGACCAGCGCGATCGCCTGCCCCACCGATGAATCCGTGAGCTCGTTCCCCTGCTCGAGCAGCAGCAGCAGTTCCTCGAAGATGCGGGCGACCCGCTCGGACTCGGCCTCGCGACCGGTCACCGTGATCTCGTTGCCCCGAACGAGGATGCGGCAATCGAACGCCGACTCGATCAACTTGAGGAAGGCGTCGCGCTGGCCGAGGAGGGCCACCATCGACTGGTTGCCCGGCACGAGGATCTTGACCTGGCTGGTGGCACTCGCCACGTGTGTCGTCTCTCGGGGCGGTGGCCCCGTTCCCTCCTGCGTCGGCGTCACGGGCAACGACGGCCGCCGTGCGGCGGCCTTCCGCTCACTGTAGCCGAAGCTAGCCCGGAGGCCAGTCCATCGGGCGACCGCCGAGCAGGTGGAAGTGAAGGTGGAACACGGATTGTCCCGCATCGGGGCCCACGTTGGTGACGAGCCTCCAGCCACCGTCGGAGATGCCTTCGGCGCGCGCCAGCTGGGTCGCCGCCTGCACGATGTCGGTGAGCAGAGCGCCGTGATCGTCGCCGAGCTCGGCGACCGAGACCACGTGCTCCTTCGGGATCAACAGGATGTGCGTCGGCGCCTGCGGGTTCGTGTCGCGGAACGCCACCACGCGATCGGACTCCCGGACGATCTCGGACGGGATCTCGCGCGCCGCGATCCGGCAGAAGATGCAGTCGCTGTCCGTGACGCTCACGGGCCCAAGCCTACCGTCGTCACCGCTCGGAACCCAGCGCTCAGAACTCCGGGCGTCGGAGCGGCGCGCGGGCGGGCTCGTGCTTTGACGATCGCTCGCCGCGGAGCTCCGACAGTCGCTCCCACAGCTTGCGTTCCTCGCGGGAGAGCCGGTCGGGGGTCACGACGTGCAGCGTCACGTAGAGATCGCCGCGCCCACGCCGGTTCACGTTGGGCACGCCGCCTCCCTTGATGCGCACGACGGTGCCGGACTCGGTCCCGGGCTCGACGCTGATGCGCTCCGGCCCGTCGAGCCCTTGGATCTCGAGCTCGGCACCGAGCGTCGCCTGCGTCATCGACACGTCGAGCACCGTGAACACATCCTGGCCTCGGCGATCGAACTCCTCGGCCGGCTCCACGGAGATGCCCACGTAGAGATCGCCCGATGGCCCTCCGGCGACCCCCGCATGACCGCTCCCGGTCACGCGGAGCTCCATGCCGTCGGAGACTCCCGCGGGGATGTCGATCGTGACCGTCGTCTGCTCGCGCCGCCGCCCCTCGCCGAAGCACGCCTCACAGGGGTCGAGCACCTGCTGGCCGCTACCCCGGCAGGTGGAACAGGGCGTAGCGGTCATGACCGTGCCGAAGACGCTCCTGCGAACGGCCTGCACCTGCCCCTCGCCGCCGCACGTGCGGCACGCGACCGGCGCGGTGCCGGGCTCGGCCCCGTTGCCGCCACATCGGTCGCACGCTACGAGCCGCTCGATCTCGAGATCGCGGCGCGCGCCGAAGACCGCGTCACGGAACCCGAGCACGATGCGAACACCCAGGTCCTCGCCCTGCCGTGTGCGCGATCTGGGCCCTCGGCTCCGGCCCGCCCCGGCGCCGAACCCACCCTGTCCGAAGAACATGTCGAAGATGTCCTGGATGTCGGTGAACCCGCCGCCCGCCGGGCCCCCGGTGCTTCCGAAGGCGTCGTACTGGCGCCGCTTCGCGGGGTCGGAGAGGATCTCGTAGGCCCCCGCGACCTCCTTGAACCGTTCCTCGGCGACCGCCTCGCCGTTGACGTCCGGGTGCAGCTCGCGGGCGAGCCGCCGATAGGCCTTCTTGATCTCGTCGTCGCTCGCGTCGCGTGAGACGCCGAGCACTTCGTACAGATCGCGCACGGTCGCCATCTACCGATCGATCTCCGTCGCGAGCTCCGACAGGCGTTTGGCCACGGCACGCACCGAGGCCATGGCCGAGAGGTAGTCCATGCGGGTAGGACCGACCACGCCGATCGTGCCGAGCGTCGTCTGGCCGGTCTTGAACGGCGCCGTGATCAGCGAGGCTTCCCATTCGCCCGTGGAAGGATGTTCGGCCCCGATCGTGACGCTCAACTCGCCCTGCGACGGACCGATGTCGGCGAGCACGCCGAGCATCTCCTGCTCGCGTTCGAGCGTCTCGAAGAGCCGTCGCAGCGTGTCGCGGCGCATCTGCTGCGCCTCTCCCGCGAGGTTCGAGACCCCGCCGACCACCATGTGGGCCGACCGTTCGCCCTGGGTCGCGATGCGGAGCGTCTCCGCCGCGAACAGCAGCAGGTCGCGTTGTCCGTCGCCTCCCTCGGCCGCGAGCTGCAACAGGCGAGCCTGCGCGTCGAGGTAGGTGAGTCCGCGCAGGGTCCGCAGCCTGCGGTCTGCCTCACGCAGGTCGCCTGCCCCGACGCCGTCGGGCTTGTCGACCACCTGCTTGTCGACGCGACCGTGCTGTCCGACCACCAGGATCATCAATGTCGGGCCCATGTCGATCAGCTCGACCCGCACGATCGGTTCCTCGTCGGCGCTCGGCGGCACCGCGAGCCCCGCGTACTGGGTCAGCCGCGAGAGCAGCTGCACGCTTCCGGTGAGCACTTCCTCGAGGTCGACGATCGCCTCGGCGAAGTAGCCCGCGATCAGCCGGCGCTGCGCCTCGCGCAAGCGCCCGCCCGCCGGCAGGGAATCCACGTAGTGCCGGTACCCCGCGTCGGTGGGGATGCGTCCCGCGCTCGTGTGCGGGTGCGTGAGGAAGTTGAGCTCCTCGAGCGCCGCCATCTCGTTGCGGATCGTCGCGCTCGATACGCCGAGCCCCGAATGCTCGGCGATCGACTCACTGCTCACGGGCTCGCCGGTGCGCACGTACTGCTCGACCACGGCGCACAGCACCGCCGACTTGCGCGGGCCAAGCTCGGGGCGATCTCGATCGGCCATGGGTCAATCATACGTAGCACTCTGCGCGTGGGAGTGCTAAGGCGCGAGCGGTCGATCCGCCCTCAGCAGGGCAGCGCTTCCATGGCCTTGCGCAGCTTCGCGAAGGGCTTCGCGGTGGGCTGCTGCGTCGCGAGCGCCTCTCGCGCCCCTTCGATCGCCGTGACCACTGTCCCGACCTGCTTCGCGGTCCGACGCTCCCCCAGCTCCTTCAACACGTCGGCGTCGGCCGCGAGCTCTTTCGCAGCAGCCCCCAGCGCGTCGTCACGGAACGTCTGCATCTGCTGCAAGTGACCACACATGGTCGCGGTCGCCTGTTCCGCGGTCACGGCACCGTCGCCGTCGGGGGGCGGCGCGTCGTCGCCGCCGAACACCAGGTTGAACAGCACGATCGCGATCAGTACGCCGATCACGCCGGCGACGGCGTAGACCCAAGGCGGCCGGCCCCCGGATTCCCGGTACGGCATCGCGAACGCATCCTGCGGCCCCTCGTCGTCGCTGCCGAACCCGAGGCCGGGAGGGAAGGCCGACGCCGGCGGCTCGGTCGGCTCGTCGAGCACGGCGTCGGTGATCGTCATCGGTGCGGGTGTCGGGGCCTCCACCGGAGGCGGGGGCGGCGGCTCGCTCGACGCTTCCTGGAGCAGACCGCACTTCGGACAGGTCCACGTGGTCGCGCCGGGCTTCGCGTGGAACCGCGCCCCGCAGGAGCGACAGACCACGAACCGCCACTGCTTCTCGCACGACGAACAGGTGTACCCACTCGCCCCTGACTCGACGTGCTGGGCCGTTCCGCAGCTCGGGCAACGCACCGACGGCATACGCTGCACTCTATCCCGCTCGAACGACGAGTAGAGCCCGGACAACCGTTCGCGCCGCGCGAGCGTCTTATGAGCAGGAAGGAGGAGCCGCTGCTCGACGACGCGACGATCCGCGACCTGCTGCGGTGCGACTACTCGCGCCTGGTGAACGCCGTCGCGCTCGTGTCGGGAAGCCTCGCAGCGGCCGAAGATGCGGTGCAAGAGGCGATCGTGCGCGCATGGACGAGCCGGGACCAGATCGACGCACCGGCCGCCTGGGTGGCGGTCGTCGCCATGAACCTCTCGAGGA
>DASVGA010000305.1:0-3832 GCA_036379795.1 Actinomycetota bacterium
CGGCCTCGGTCTCGGCGATGCGCTCGCGCACGGCGGCGAGCGAGGTCGCGAGCCGCTCCCGTTCACGTTCGCTCGAGGCGACCGACCGCTCCAGCGCGTCGATCTCGGCGCGGCGACCGGCCGCGTCTTCGCCGGCGCGCCGGCGCAGCTCCTCGATGCGATGACGCTCCTGTTCCGCCTCGCGGAAGGCGTGTTCGGCCTCCTCGAGCTCGCGCTCCCGCGCCTCGAGCTCGCCGGCGACCCGAGCGAGGTCGCCTTCGATGCGAGCGATCTCGTCGTCGACGGACTCGATTCGCGCCGTGCGCGAAGCCTGCGACGCGAGCTGTTCCCGGGCGGCGCCCTCGTGCTCCACCGCTTCGCGGAACGCGTGGTCGGCGCGGCGCCGTTCCTCGGCCGTACGGCGGAAGGCGAGCTCGGCGTCGGCCAGGGCCGTCGACGCCTGCGCTCGGGCGTCGGCCGCGGCGAGCACGTCGCCGTCGAGCGCATCGAGGCGCTCACGGGCGTTCGCTCGTTCATCGAGGCCCCGCTGCCAGCCGTCGGCTCGGCGTTCCTGCTCGTGCAACAGGGCGCGCAGACGCGCCGCCGCGAGCCTGCGCGACAGCGACTCGGCCTCGGCGGTGAGCCGCTCGTGTTTGCCCGCCATCTCGGCCTGCTGCTGCAGCGGCTTCAACTGGCGGCGTAGCTCCGACACGACGTCGCCGAGACGCACCAGATCGTGGTCGAGGTTCCCCAGCTTGCGTTCGGCCCGTTCCTTGCGGCGGCGATGCTTCGCGATGCCGGCGGCTTCCTCGATGTAGCGGCGGCGTTCCTCCGGCTTGGCGTTGAGCACCTCCTCGAGCTGACCCTGGCCGACGACCGTGTGCAGCGCGCGGCCGATGCCCGTCTCCGACAGCAGCTCCTGCACGTCGAGCAGGCGCACGACCTGGCCGTTGATGCGGTACTCGGAGTCGCCCGAGCGGAAGATCGTGCGCGCGACCTCGATCTCGCTCATCGGCACCGGGATGCGCCCGGCCGCGTTGTCGATCACGAGCTTCACCTCGGCCATGCCGAGCGCGGGGCGCGTGGGCGTGCCGGCGAAGATCACGTCGGCCATGTTGCCGCCCCGCAGCGATCGGGCGCCTTGCTCGCCCAGCACCCAGCTGATCGCGTCGACGAGGTTGGACTTGCCCGAGCCGTTGGGCCCCACGATCACCGACACGCCCGGCATGAACTCGAGCACGGTCTTGTCGGCGAACGACTTGAACCCGCGGATCGTGATCGATCTCAGGAACATGTGACCGGATGCTAACAGGCGTGTGATTCGCACCTTGGGAGCGCTACCACCCATCCGCCCACGAGCGCGGCCGGGAGTGCCCGCCTCCGGCTCAGCGGGTGACGCGGAACCCGGTCTCGCCCGTCGGTGCGGCGTCCTCGGCCTCGACGTGCTCGACCGCCGCGTGCGGCGGGCCGTGCGCGCACCAGGTCAGCATCGCCTCCACCGCGGCGGGGTCGCCTTCGAACTCGGCCTCCACACGACCGTCGAAGGCGTTGCGGACCCAACCTGCGAGTCCGAGCGCGCGTGCCCGTTCGGCACACGACGCCCGGTAGAAGACCCCCTGCACCCTGCCGCGCACCACCACGTGGACCCTCCGCATCGATCCCATGGTGCCAGCTGCGCGGCTCGCGACCTCGCGACCTCGCGACGTGGCTTCGGTACCCTGTGCGGCGATGGTCACCTACGACGAGCGCACCGCCCTGCTGGTGGTCGACGTGCAGAACGACTTCGCCGACCCAGCCGGGAGCCTATACGTCGAGGGCGGCGAACGCATCGTGCCGGCGGTCAACGCCGAGGTCGAGAAGGCCCGCAGCCACGGCGCCCTCGTCATCTACACGCAGGATTGGCACCCGGAGCACACCCCCCACTTCCAGCGCGACGGAGGCATCTGGCCGGTGCACTGCGTGCAGGACACCGTCGGCGCCGCCTTCCATCCGGACCTGGTGGTCGCCGACAACCAAGTGGTCCGCAAGGGTCACGACGGGCGCGACGGGTATTCGGGCTTCAGCGTTCGCGACCCGATCTCGGGTGAACGAGGAGACACGCTCCTACAGGAACTGCTGAAGGCGCACGACATCGAGCGGCTCGTGATCTGCGGATTGGCCACCGACTACTGCGTGGTGGAGACGGTGCTCGACGCCCGCATGCTGGGCTACCCGGTCGAGGTGCTGGGCGACGCGGTCCGTGCCGTCGAACTGCAGCCGGGTGACGGCGCGGCGGCCATGTCGCGCATGCGTGATGCCGGCGCCGAGATCGTCTGACGCCGCGCCGCACAGCTCCGGCCGCGCGGCTCAGCTCTGGCACTGCGGGCAGTAGAACGAGCTCCGCTGGGAGATCTTCACGCTCTCGATCGGGGTCCGGCACCGCCGGCACGGAAGCCCCGCCCGGCCGTAGACCTTGAGCTCTGCCCCGTACTCCCCCGGGGTGCCGAACAGGTCGACGTATGCCTCGTCGTCGAGCGTCGTGCCGCGGAGCTTGATCGCTTCCTGCAGCACCTCCTGCATCGCGCGATACAGCCGGCGGACCTCTTGTGACGACAACGCGTCGCTCATGCGGTCGAACCGGATGCCAGCGTGGAACAGGACCTCGTCGGAGTAGATGTTGCCGAGGCCGGCGATGAACTTCTGGTCCATCAGCAGCTGCTTCATCTTCGAGGCACGGTCGGCCAGCAGGAACTGGAACGTCGGCCAGGTGAACACCTGATCGAGCGGGTCGATCGCGAGGTGCTGCAGCTCCTTGACCTTGCCGAGCTCGTCGGCGGTCGCAACGAACATCTCGCCGAACGTGCGCGGATCGACGTAGCGCAGGTCCCCCCGCTGCTGGAACGTGAGCACCACGTGGGTGTGCGCCGGCATCGCCACGCGCCCCGTGCCCCGGTGGAACTGCCCGCTCATGCCGAAGTGGGTGACCAGCACCTCACCGGAGTCGAGCGTCATCAGCAGGTACTTGCCCCGTCGCTCGACCTTCGTGATCTTGCGCCCGACGAGCCTCGACGTGAACTCCTTGCGCGTCTTGTGCCGGCGGATCACCCGCATCGCGTTCTTGGAGCTCTTGACCTCCGCGGCCTTGATGCGCAGGCCGACGACGTCCTTCTCGAGATCGCGTCGCATCACTTCGACTTCAGGCAGCTCCACGCCGTCTCCCCCTCATGAGACCTCACGCATCCGGCGCGAGACGCTCGGACAGGCGCACGAACGCCTCCTGCGCGGCCCGCTGCTCGGCCTCCTTCTTGGACCGGCCGATACCGGTCCCCATCGACTCGCCGCCCAGATGCACGGTGGCCGTGAACTCCTTCTCGTGGTCCGGACCACGCTCGTCGAGCCGATACTCGGGCATCGAGCGCAGCGCCTGCGAGGCGAGCTCCTGCAGGATGGTCTTGTAGTCCCGGTCGCCCTCGCCCCGCACGTACGCCTGCATGCGAGGGCGGAAGAGTCGCTCGATGAGCTCGGTCGCGACGTCGAGGCCCCGATCGAGGTAGACCGCGCCGAACACCGCCTCGAGGGCGTCGGCGAGGATCGAGGACTTGTCGCGACCCCCGCTCTGCTCCTCACCCTTGCCGAGCCTCACGAGGTCGCCGAGACCGAGCGATCGTGCGACCTCGGCAAGGGCCGACATGTTCACGATCGCTGCCCGGAGCTTGGCGAGCGCGCCCTCGGGCAGGTCGGGGTGCTCGGCATAGGCCATGTCGGTCACGACGAGGCCGAGCACGGAATCGCCCAGGAACTCCAGCCGCTCGTTCGTCACCTGCAGCCCCTGCTCGAATGCGAACGACCGATGGGTGAGGGCCGCCTCACGCAG
>DASVGA010000306.1:0-2240 GCA_036379795.1 Actinomycetota bacterium
CAGCTCCTGAAGGAGATCGGGCCGCGGCTGTCGACGGTGCTGCGCGACGACGACATCATGGCCCGGCTCGGCGGCGACGAGTTCGGTGTGCTGCTGCCGGACCTTCCCGACGACGAGGTCGCTTTCTCGATCGCCGGACGGCTGCTCGAGGAGCTCGCCACGCCGGTCTCGGTCGAGGGGCTCGCCCTTGACGTGGCCGGCAGTCTCGGCATCTCGATCTATCCCACTCACGGCCAGAACGCCGAGTCGCTCCTGCGGCGCGCCGACGTCGCCATGTACTCGGCGAAAGAAGCCGGCGGCGGATACGAGACCTATTCACCGAAGATGGACCAGCACAACCCCTCGCGCCTGACCCTCGTGAGCCAGGTCCGCCCCGCGCTCGAGCGAGGGGAGTTCGCGATGTACTACCAACCGAAGGTGAGGTTGAGCGACGGCCGGGTCGCCGGCGCTGAAGCGCTGATCCGCTGGAACCACCCCGAGCGCGGCGTCGTCTCGCCCGACGAGTTCATCCCGCTCGTCGAGAAGACCGTGCTGCTGCGCCCCCTCACGGCCTACGTGATGGAGCACGTCATGCGACAGTGGCGGGCATGGGCCGACGAGGGCATGGCGATCCCGCTGGCGATCAACCTGTCGCCGCGCAGCCTGCTCGACCGCAGCCTGCCCGAGGAATCAGCCGCGATGCTGGAGCGATTCGAGATGCCGGCGAGCTTCATGCGCATGGAGCTCACCGAGAGCTTCCTGATGTCGGATTCGGGTCGGTCGGACCACGTGCTGGCCGAGCTATCGAGGGTGGGCATCTCGCTCTCGATCGACGACTTCGGCACGGGGTACTCCTCGCTCAGCTACCTCAAGCGGCTGCCGATCGACGAGATCAAGATCGACCGCTCGTTCGTGATGGACATGCACGACGATGGTGACGACTACATGATCGTGCGAGCCACCGTCGACCTCGGCAAGAACCTTGGCCTGCGGGTGGTGGCCGAGGGCGTCGAGGATCGTGAGACCTTCGACCGGCTCGCTGACTTCGGGTGTGACGAGGCGCAGGGGTACTACATCTCGCGGCCCATGCCCCTGGACGAGTTCGGCCGGTGGCTCTCCGTGCGCACGCCTGAAGCCATCGTCCACGAGGGCGCAGCCGCCCGGACCGACGTGAAGGGGCCGGTCGCCGGCCGCCTGCGCGTCGTCTAGCTCCGCCCGCGTCGTTCCGTCACGAGTCCCGGATACACTCCCGACCCTGGCCTGCCGCGCCGCGGCACGGCCTGTTCATGGTGTCCGGCCCCGGCGGGGTCGCGGGTGCTGGTGGTGGGGTGACGGTGGATCTCGGCGAGACGCTCGATGTGCTGGTTCGGTCCGAGCCGTTCGAGCGGATGCTGCTCGAACGGGCCCGGCCGATCGTGGCCAGGGCCGAGGCGGGCGAGGACTTCGTGGTCGCCGCGGTGGCGAAGGCACTCGATACGCCCGTGCTCGCCGTGGCCCCCGGCCCCCGTGAAGCCGACGAGCTCGCCGCCGACCTCGAAGCCTTCCTTGGCACCGACCGGGTGGCGCTGCTTCCGGCGTGGGAAGCGCTTCCGTACGAAGGCATCTCGCCCGCGCCCGAGGTCGCGGCGAGGCGGGCCCGAGCGGTCGCGGGGCTCCGCCGGGCCGAAGGAACCTTCGTGCTCGTGGCTCCCGCGCTCGCCGCGATGCACGGCCTGATCCCCACGATCGGCACAACGCCCGCCTTGCGGCTCGTACCGGGGCTCGATCTGGCTCCCGACTCCTTGGCCGAGCGGCTCGTCGAGCTCGGCTACACGCGCGCCGACGTCGTGGAGCACCGGGGCGAGTTCGCGGTGCGCGGCGGCGTGGTCGACGTCTTCGCGGGCACCGCTCGTCGCCCGGTGCGGCTGGACTACTGGGGCGACGAGGTGGAATCGATCCGCGAGTTCGTGCCTTCGACACAGCTCTCGACCGACCGGGTCGCGCTCGCCGAGGTGCCTGCCGCGCGTGAGCTCATCCCCGATGGGACCATGCGCGACCGGGCACGTGCCGCCGCGAACGGCGCGCCGGAGCGCTTCGCCGATCAGCTCCACCGCCTCGCCGACGGGCTGTTCGTCGAGGGCATGGAGACGCTCGCGCCGTTCCTGTTCGATCGCATGCCGACCCCGGCTGAGCTGCTCCCGGAGGGGGGATGGGTCGTGCTCACCCACGCCCATCGCACGACCGATCGAGCGAGGGCCGCGCACCTCGAGGCCGAGGCGCTG
>DASVGA010000307.1:0-2213 GCA_036379795.1 Actinomycetota bacterium
GCCGATCACCTCGTCGGTGGCGGGGTCGACCATCTGCGCGACGCCTTGCACGTCGCCCACCACCACCGCCACACCCTCGACCGACCCGATCGTCGAGAGCAGGCGCTCCGCGAGCGGGGTGCGCTCTTCGCCGCCGCTTCCTCCGGGTCCCGCCTGCTCGGGGTCGAAGGCGGTGGCCGACCGCACCACCACATCGGAGGCGGCCGACGTCTGGGCGAACAACTCGTCGAACGCTGCGTTCATCGTGTCGGTGAGCACGTAGGTGCCGGCGACGAACCCGACCCCGAGCACCACCGACAGCGCCGTCAACGCCAGGCGGAGCTTCTTCGCGAGCAGGCTCTTGAAGGTCGCGCGCCACATGGAGACCTATGCCTCCAGCGACTTGAGCCGATCGAGCACCCGGGCAGCGGTCGGGTCTCGCATCTCGTCGACCACACGCCCGTCAGCGAGGAACACGACCCGGTCGGCATAGCTCGCCGCGTTGGCATCGTGGGTCACCATCAGGATCGTCTGCCCGTAAGTCGTGACCGCGTCGCGCAGGAAGCCGAGCAGCTCCGCCCCGGAACGCGAGTCGAGGTTGCCCGTCGGTTCGTCGGCGAAGACGATCTCGGGTCGGCTCACGAGCGCACGCGCGCCGGCGACCCGCTGCTGCTGGCCCCCCGAGAGCTCGCTCGGACGGTGGCTGAGCCGATCGCGGAGACCGATCGTGTCGACCACATGGTCGAACCACGAGCGATCGACGTCGCGGCGGGCGATATCGAGCGGAAGCGTGATGTTCTCGGCCGCCGTCAGCGTCGGCACGAGGTTGAACGTCTGGAACACGAACCCGACCTTGTCGCGGCGGAGCGCCGTGAGCTGCTTCTCACCGAGCGACGTGAGGTCGACGTCGCCGATCCACACCGATCCGTCGGTCGGCACGTCGAGGCCGGCCAGGCAGTGCAGCAAGGTCGACTTGCCCGAACCCGACGGTCCCATGATCGCGGTGAACGCTCCGCGAGCGAACCCGATCGTCACGCCTCGCAACGCCTCGACGGCAGCGTCGCCGGTGCCGTAGACCTTCGTCAGGTTGTCGGCACGTGCGGCGTTCGTCGAGGGGCCGTCCTCCATCACGGTCGCCATCGTCGCGAGCTTCCCCCCTCGGTGAACGGTCGGTGATACGACGGCGGCCGAGCGCAGGTGCGGTGATCATCGATCAACGCCGTGGGCTCACCGAGTGGGCGCGGCAGGTTTTGAACCTGCGACCTCTCGCGTGTGAGGCGAGCGCTCTCCCGCTGAGCTACGCGCCCGGCGAGTGGCCACGATATCAAAGCGTGTCGATGCGACCGGAACGGCAACGATCGGTCGTCGGTGCCGGACCAGGAAAAGGGACGGCGGCACGTGCCCGCGTCGTGCCGCCGCCGGTCCGGACCGAGGCCCGGACGTCCACTCATCGGAGTCTTGCACGATGGTGCAACGACCGCAACACATGGCTCGACAACTCACCGCTCGTTCTGTGTGCGGCGGTGCTCCATCATCGATCGGAGCTCCTCGCCCAGCTCGGGCATCTCCGCCGTGAGCGACTGCAGCCCCTCCACGGGAAGCGCTAACGCCAGCAGCTTCGTCTTGGCGACGACCGACGCCATGCGACGCTGTTGCTCGAGCACCGCGATCTCGCCCACCACATCGCCGGCACCCAGCGTCGCGATCGGCTCCCCGTCGCGCACCACGGCGACAGCTCCCTCTTCGATGACGAACAGCTCGTACGGCATGGAATCCTGCTCGAAGAGCACGTCCCCGGGCTGAGCGCTGACCTCATCGACCCACCTGGCGACCTGTGCCAGGTCGTGTGCGTCGAGATCGCCGAACAGCGGCAGGGCCTGCAGCCGTTGTGGTTCGATCACGATCGTTCCCTCACTCGACGGACCCCGTCGCCGTCAGGCGACGCGCACCCAGCTCGCGACCGAGGGTACGCCTTGGTCGTCGACGAGGAACATCATGTACCAACCGGGCGGCGCGTGAGCGCTCGACGCCGGCGCGCCGACCTCGAGGCCGCTCGCACCGGCCGAGAACGCGAGCGGCACCGACCGCTGATCGAAGTTGACCCCATGCGTGACGGTGCTCGGGCGTACAAGCACGACCTCGGCGATGTCGGCGGCACGATCGGTCTCGACCGAGAACGTTCCCGTGTAACCGACGGCGCGGGGGGCCGACCCGATCACGGGCCGGGGCCCAGC
>DASVGA010000308.1:0-4779 GCA_036379795.1 Actinomycetota bacterium
GCTCAGCACTCCCCCGATGAGCGGGCCGAGGAACAGCATCGAGGCCGGCCTCACGATCTGTGCGAGTGAGTTCGCCTCGACGAGCAGGTCCTCCGGCACGATGGTCGGCAGGATCGACGAGAACGCCGGTTGGAAGATCGCCTGCCCGGCGCCGAACACCGCCACCAGCCCGATCAGCAGGGGCATCGTGAGCCCATCGGTGATCGACAGGAGGCCGATCGCGGAGATGGTGCCCAGGCGGATCAGGTCACCCGCGATCATCAACCGACGCCGGTCCAGCCGGTCTGAGAGCGCGCCGCTCGCGAGCATCAACACCACCTGGGGCGCACTCCACGCGAGCCCCACCATCGCGAGCGCGCTCGGGCTGTTCGAGATCTCGAGCACCTGCAGCGCCATCGCCACGACGTAGATGCCGTCGCCCACCATCGACACCGTCATGCCGATCCACAGCAGCCGGAAGTCGCGGATCGCGAGCGGACGAACTACACCGAGTCGACTGCCGGCAGCCATGGTGTCGAGCTTAGGGGATGCGGCGGGCGCGCCCCGAGGGATTCGAACCCCCGACCTTCTGATCCGTAGTCAGACGCTCTATCCGGACTGAGCTAGGGGCGCAGGGCGACCAGGGTAGCACGGGCCCTCGGAACCACTTGCTGCCCGCGCTGACGAACACGCCGCGGGGTGCGAGGCTGTCCGGCATGACCACGCTCGAGACAGGAGACGCCGCCCCACCGTTCGCGCTTCGCGATCAGCACGGCGAGACCGTGAGCCTCGACGACTTCCGAGGGCGGAAGCTGCTCGTGTACTTCTACCCCGAGGCCGACACCCCCGGGTGCACCACCCAGTCGTGCGACGTGCGCGACCACCGCGCAGAGCTCGCGGACCTCGGCGTCGACGTCGTCGGCATCTCGCCCGACGAGCCCGACAAGCAGCTGGCGTTCGACGAGAAGTTCTCGCTCGGGTTCCCGCTGCTCGCCGACACCGACCATGCCGTGGCCGAGGCGTGGGGCACGTGGGGCGAGAAGAAGCTCTACGGCAAGTCGTACATCGGCATCACCCGCTCGTCGTTCCTCATCGACGAGGAAGGCCGCGTGCAGCAGGCCTGGTATCGGGTGAAGGCCGATCAGACCGTTCCGAAGGCGAGACACGCGCTCGAGCCGTAGCCACGACTACTGGCACGATGCCGTGCCGGAATCGTCGTACGGCGAGGATCCTTCGACGAGGAAGCGCCAGTCGTAGGAACCGTCGCGCAGCACGAGCCGCAGCACGCCGAACGTCGATCCCATGGCCGTGACGCTGTTCGGGGCGCGCAGGTCGGGGGTCGCCAGTCCACCGTGGCTCTTGCCGCCCGTCCCGACGACGAACTGCCGGATGCCGTTCGCATCGGCGGTGCCGTCGGGATCCTGGGGCGCGAACCGCTCGTAGAAGTGTTGGTCGCCGCTGAGCACGATCTCGACGCCGTGTGCGTACAGGTCCTGCCACAACGGCTTGACCGACGCCTTCGGACCCGCTCCGTTGGCCTTGGAGGCGAAACGAGGCTCGTGCATCAGCGCGATCGTGCACGTGGCACCCGACACCGCGAGGTCACTCTCGAGCCAGTCGTTCTGCGGGCCGCCCTGCGCACACCCACCCGTGATCCTCGAGCACTCGGAGTTCAGCGCGATCACGTGCCACGCCCCGATGTCGAAGCTGTAGTAGCCCTGGTCCGGGTCGAGCGCCGACGGCTGATGTGGGGCGAGCTGGTCGGCGAAGTACGCCATGTAGCCATCGGGGCCGGCCACCCCGCATCCCGTGCCGTTCGCTCCGTATTCCTCATCGGCCAGGATCGGGTGCGTGATCGACTTGCGATCGCCCCAACTGGGGTCGTAGCTCTCGTTGAAGGCGCTGAGCCCGCCACACTCGTACTGCTGATCGCCGAGGGTCAGCACATGATCGGCGCCGGCGAGCAGGTCGGCCGTGTGCTTGTGGCGGCACCGCGTCGCCGTACCGTTGCCCGAGTTGTACGACGCGCTCGCGGGGTCGCACGCGATGTCGCCGGCCGCCATCACCACGAAGGTCTGGCTCGCCGCAGGTTCGGTCGTGATCGGCAACGGCGCCGACGACGCGGACGTGCCTCCGTCGTTGAGCGCCCGCACGGCGTACGTGTAGGCCGTGTTCGATGCGACCGTGGTATCGCTGTAGGTGTTCGTGTCGACGGTGACGATGACGACGCCGTCGCGGAGCACCCGGTACCGCTCGGCGCGTGGCGCCTCGTCCCAGATCAGGTCGACGCGGCTCGAGGTCGCAACCCCGTCGAGTCCGGAGGGCGGCGGCGGCGGGGTCGCCGCGTCGCCGCGCTCGCACCCGCTCGCGTCGTCACCGTCGTCGGCGGTGCACGTATCGGTGCCCGACTCCCCTCGGAGCAGGTCTCCGGCCGCGCCGTCGGTTGCGTCGATGTCGTCACGCCCGAGTCCGCCGTGCAGCACGTCACGCCCCCGGTTGCCCCAGATGCGGTCGCCGCCGGACGCGCCGCGCACCAGGTCGGCGTGGGCGCCCCCCTTGAGACGATCCTTGCCGGCCCCCCCGACGATCTGGTCGCGACCCGGACCACCACGGATGACGTCGGCGCCGTCGAGGCCGAGCAGGCGGTCTCGCCCGTCGAAGCCACAGATCACGTCGGATCGCGGCGTGCCTGTGAGCACATCGTTCCCAGGTGTGCCGGTCACGGTACAGCCCCCGGCCGACGGACCCGCCCGACGCTCGACCGGCGCTGGCGGCCGTTCGACCCGCGACGCGCCGACGGCAGGCTGGACGGTCGCCGAGGTGACGGCCGTCATCACGAACGCGATCCCGACTGCTCGGTACGTGCGCATCTCGACCTTCCTCACCGATGTCGGCGAGTGGCAAACGTCCGAAGGGCGCGTCGCGGCGAGGCTGCGACCAGACCCTCGTGAGCGGAGACGGAGAGATTCGAACTCTCGAGGGAGTGTTAGCCCCCTAACCGCTTAGCAGGCGGCTCCTTTCGGCCTCTCAGGCACGTCTCCACCATCGATTCTAGCCGCGAGGCCCTCGGGCTCACGGGTAGGCTTCGCGCCATGCCCGATGTGGTCATCGTCGGCGGCGGGATCATCGGCGCGGCATGCGCGCACGAGCTCGCCTCGCGGGGCGCATCGGTGACCCTCGTCGAGCGGGATCATCTCGCGGCACACGCGTCGGGGCGCAACCAAGGGCTGTGGCTCCTTCCCGACGACGACGTCAACGTGCCGATGGCTCACGCGAGCCTCGAGGTCTACCGGAAGGTCGCGGCCGAAGCTCCCATCGACGTGCGGCTAGACGACGGCCCCGTCGGATCGGTGCTCGCCGCCACGAACGCCAGCGACGTGCGCCTCGCCGAGGAGGCCGTCGCCCGGGCCCGGCGACACGGCTTCGTGGTCGATGACATCTCCGGGCCCGCCGAGATCCGCGACACCGAGCCCGGGCTCACGCGGAACCTCGCAGGAGCGTGGCTGGTGCACGCGGGGCATCGACTCGACCCAGGAGCGCTCACCGTCGCACTGGCGCTCGCGGCCGCCGAGCGTGGGGCCGAGATCCGGCATCACGTGCACGCTCGGGGTCTGCTGCTGCGAGCCGAGGGGGTGGCGGGAGTCGTCACCGACGAGGGCGTGATCGAGGCCGCGACCACGATCGTGGCAGCCGGGCCATGGTCGTCGCCGCTGCTCGAGCAGGCCGGCGTGCTCCTGCCGATCATCGGAGCGCGAGGATGGCTCGTGCGGGTCGCGCCGCGCGTTCCCCATCTCCTCTCGCATCTCGTCGAAACGCCTGGGCACCACGCAGCCCTCCGCACCTCGCAACCGCCGGCATGGCCCGAGGCGGCGGTCGTGATCCGGGATGGCGCACCCGGCGACGAGCTCGGAGCACTGCTGCATCCGCACCGCGATGGGCGCACGATCGTGATCGGTTCCACGCGCCAGATCTGGCTCACGCCGGAGCCTCCCGACGAGCGGATCGTGGGTCGCCTGCTCGCAGCAGCTCGCGACCTCGTGCCGGCGATCGACGAGGCGGCGGTGCAGTCGTCGTGGTGGGGACTGCGGCCGCTCACCCCCGATGAGCGGCCACTCGTCGGCGCCGTGCGCGAGGGGTTGCACGTGGCGACCGGGCACGGATCCGAAGGTGTGATCCTGGGGGCAGGCACGGCGCAGCTGGTGGCAGCCCAGCTCGCGGGGGAAACCCCGCCCTTCGATCCTACGCCCTTCGACCCCCTGCGGTTCGACTCCGACGGGCGTCCCGGCTGAGCCGATCGACCCGAAGGGACACGCCCGGACCTGCGGCGATACGATTCCGGCCTACCGGCATGCCTATCCTCACCCTCGGGGTCTCCTTCCGTCGTGCACCGATCGAGCTGTTGGAACGGCTCGCGTTCACCGACGACGACCTGGCCAAGGCCTACCGGGTCGCCCAGGATCTCGACGGCATCGACGGTGCGGTGGTGCTCTCGACCTGCAACCGGGTCGAGGTCTACGGCGACGTCGCGAGCTACCACGCCGGATTCCTCGCCCTGAAGCGCCTGCTGACCGAGACCCGGGAGGTGGCGGCCGAGGAGCTCGCCGAGCCCCTGTACTCCCATTGGGAACGTGACGCCGCCGAGCACCTGTTCGCCGTCGCGAGCGGGCTCGATTCCATGGTGCTCGGCGAGACGCAGATCCACGCGCAGGTCCGCGACGCCCTCCGCCGCGCCGAGACCGAGGGAGCCGTCGGCCCCACGCTCACCGGCCTGTTCCACGCCGCCTCGCGCACCGGTCGCCG
>DASVGA010000309.1:0-2626 GCA_036379795.1 Actinomycetota bacterium
CTCCCCGATCGCGACGACGAACCCCGTCGGCGTGCGAGCGGGCGGAAGGGCGACGCCCTCGGCTTCCATGGCGAGCAGCACCCGGTCCAGTCCCAGCGCGAAGCCCACGCCCGGTGTCGCCGGCCCTCCGAGCGCCTCGGCGAGGCCGTCGTAGCGACCACCGGCGTTCACGGTGCCGGCCTTGTTCGCGGCGAGCACGCCGGAGATCCACTCGAACGCCGTGCGCGTGTAGTAGTCGAGGCCGCGCACGAGGCGCGGGTCGAGCGTGTACGCCACACCCGCCGCGTCGAGCCCGCGGCGGACGGCGGCGAAGTGCTCCGCGCACGGCTCGCAGAGGCGCTCGGCGATCGTCGGCGCCGCCCGCACGAAGTCGCGCTCGCCGTCGACCTTACAGTCGAACACGCGAAGCGGATTGCGCTCGAGCCGGTCGCGGCAGTCGGTGTCGAGCTGCTCGCGGACCGGCCGGAAGTATGCGACGAGCTCGTCGCGGTAGGCGGGGCGGCACACCTCGTCGCCGATCGAGTTGAGGTGCAGGGTCACGTCGGTGAGTCCGCGCTCGGCGAGGAACCGGTCGCCCATCGCGATCACCTCGACGTCGGCCCCCGGAGCATCGGTGCCGATCACCTCGACGCCGAACTGCCGGAACTCGCGTGTGCGACCGAATTGCGGTCTTCCGTGGCGGAACTCCGACGCGATGTAGTAGCCCTTGAACGGGTTCGGCAGCGACTGCGCGTGCGCGAGGTAGGCGCGCACGACCCCCGCCGTGCTCTCGGGTCTGAGCGTCACCGAACGTCCGCCCTTGTCCTCGAACGTGTACATCTCCTTCGTCACGACGTCCGACGTCTCGCCCGACGTGCGCGCGAAGAGCTCGGTCTGCTCGAACGTGGGGGTCTCGAGGTATCGGTAGCCGTAGAGACGCGCGATGCGGTGCGCTTCGTCATAGAGGCCGAGCATCGCGTCGGCCCGGTCCGGCAACAGGTCCTGTGTGCCCCGCGGGGGCGCGAGCTCCATCAGACGAGCCCCCGCAGGAACGGGTTCATGTCGCGCTCGCGACCCACGGTGGTCTCGGGCCCGTGACCCGGCAGCACCGGCACGGCGTCGTCGAGCGTCAGGAACCTGCGCAGGCTCTGCTGCATCGCCGCCGGGTCGGAGTTGTCGAAGTCCGAGCGCCCGATCGAGCCCGCGAACACGAGGTCGCCCGAGCAGACGGCGATGTCGGCATCGACCCGGAACGCGCAGTGCCCGGGGGTGTGACCCGGCGTGTGCATCACGGCGATCTCGAGACCGGCGAGGCGCAGCACGTCGCCGTCGGCCATCGTGCGCAGATCCTTCACCGGAGCGAGCGGGTTCTCGAACCCGGCGCGCCAGGCGGGCTCGTCGGTGAACGCGATCGCGTCGGCTTCGTGCACGTAGACCGGCATCTCCCCTGCGAAGTCGCCGGCTTCCCCCACGTGATCGAGGTGCGCGTGGGTCGCGAGCACCGCGACGGGCGTCTTTCCCGCCGCGACGAGCATGGCGTGCACGGCATCGGGAGAGAACCCGACATCCACGACGACCGCCTCGTCGCTCCCATCCGACGAGAGCAGCCAGCAGTTCGTGCCGTAGGCGTTCGCGTTGAAGACATCGAGCCACATCAGGCCGCTCATGCTATCGGACGCCCTCACCGAGCCTGCCCCCGCGGGCGGCTACAGCGTGGCGGTGTCGAGGAGCAGGGTGACCGGGCCCTCGTTCGTGAGCTCCACCAGCATGTCGGCGCCGAAGACGCCACGGCCGACGGTGAGCCCGCGACGCTCGAGGCCGGTGGCCAGCGCCTCGACGAGCGGCGCCGCCTCGGCCGGATCGGCGGCGTCGGTCCACGACGGGCGGCGCCCCCTGCGCAGGTCGGCGTAGAGGGTGAACTGCGAGACGACGAGCACCGCGCCGCCGATGTCGGCGAGCGCGAGGTTCATCTTGCCGGCCTCGTCGGCGAAGACGCGGAGCGTCGCGACCTTGTCGGCGAGCCGATCGGCGTCGTGAGTCTCGTCGCCGCGCCCGACGCCCACGAGGGCCAGGAAGCCACGGCCGATCGAGGCGACGGGCTCGCCCGCTACCGTCACCGAGGCGCGCGAGACCCGTTGCAGCACCAGGCGCATCGAAGACTCAGCTGGGCACGACCCGGTAGGCGTCGTACACGCTCTCCACCCGCTTCACCGACGTGAGCACGCTCGACAGGTGGGCGATGTCGGCGAGCTCGAACGAGAAGCGCAAGCGTGTGATGCGATCCTTCCCCGTGCTCGAGGTCGCCGCGAGGATGTTGACGTGGCTGTCGGAGAGCACCGTGGCCACGTCGGACAGGAGGCGGGTCCGATCGAGCGCCTCGACCTGGATCGCGACGACGAACGAGGTCGGCTTGCCTTCGGCCCAGGTGACGTCGATCATCCGGTCGGGCTGGCGACGGAGCGAGGTCACGTTGGGGCAGTCCGTTCGGTGCACGCTCACCCCTTGCCCTTTCGTCACGAAGCCGAGGATCTCGTCGCCCGGCACCGGTGTGCAGCATCGGCTGAGCCGCACCCACACGTCGGGCAACCCGTGCACGACGACGCTCGGCCCCCCAGCGCGGGCTCCGCCGAGGCGCACCGGGCGAGCC
>DASVGA010000310.1:0-4419 GCA_036379795.1 Actinomycetota bacterium
GGTCCGGACCGCGGCGAACATGGTCGTCGCGATCGAGCGATCGCCCGGCTGACCGAAGGGTCGTCCAGGCTCACGAGCGATCGAAGGACCGCTTGAGGGCGCCGTCAGTCGGTCGGTCCTTCAGCCCTCACCTGCTCGACCGTGGTGAGCGCCTCGCGCAGGTCGCTGAGCCAGTCGTCTTGGCGTTCGGCGACGAGCCGTACGCACCAGGCCAGTGCGTGGCTGCGGCTGCGCGCGACGCCGGCATCGACCAGGGTGTCGAGCACACGACGTTCCGCCTGACGCAGCCGGGTCATGGCGGGCACGCTGAGCGTCGTGAAGGGCACGCGCTGGTCGGCGCAGGTCACGCCCCAGCTCACGGTTCGTCCGAACCGACGCTGCGCTTCGTCGGCGATCTTCATGCGCCGGGCTCGGGTGTCCTCGCGGAACCCGCCGATGCGAGACGAGATCGCGCTGGCGCGTGCCTCCTGCGAACCCTCCTCAGCAAGGTCCGGAGCCTCGATCGTGCCCATGACCAGGATCTCGTCTCGATCGACCGTGACCTCCAGCGGGGCCGTGAACCATCCGTCGGGAAGCCTCCCAGCGAACCAGCCGCGGATCTCGTCATCGGAGGCGTGCGTCATGGCGGGTCTCCTCTTCATCATGGCGGGAAGATTACATGATTACACAGTTGCGTCAACGGCTCGGGGCTGAGCTCTTCTAGGGTGCATGGTCATGGAGAGTCAGATCGTGAAGATCCAGACGCGCGGGCGGCGCGCGCACGACCTCAGCGACCTCGTTCGGAGCTTCGCCGACCGGGTCGGAGGCGACGGGTTGCTGCATGTCTTCGTCCCCCACGCGACCGCGGGCGTCGCGCTGATGGAGACCGGAAGCGGGTCCGAGGCCGACCTCGATGAGCTGCTCGAGCGTGTCTTCCCTCGAGACGATCGCTACGAGCATCGGCACGGATCGGTGGGCCACGGAGGCGACCACCTGGTGCCGGTGTTCGTGTCGAGCTCGCTGATGCTTCCGGTCACGTCGGGGGCGTTGCAGCTCGGCACGTGGCAATCGGTGGTGCTCATCGACCCGAACCGCGAGAACGACGTGCGCTCCGTACGCCTGAGCTTCGTGGCGGGTTGAGCCGACCTAGAGGTACTGACCCGGGGGGCGTTCTTCGGCCGGAGACGATGCCACGGCCTGCACGTCGCGCTCGCGCAACAGCACGAGGTCATCGCCGTCGAGCTCGACCTCCAGACCCGACGAGGGCAGGAAGAGCACCCGGTCGCCTTCCTTCGCGACCCGAACGTCAGGGCCGACCAGGGCGACGTCGCCCCAGGAGAGGCGCCGAGGAGCCTGCACGGCGGTCGCAGGGATCAACAAGCCGCCCGCGCTGCGGCGTTCAGCGTCGTCGGGCGTGCGCACCACCAGGCGGTCACCCGTGAGCCGGATCGATGTGCCGGCAGCAGTCTTCTTCGAGCGCGGCTTCCTCGTGGAGGGCTTCGCCGGTGGCTTCTTCGGCTTGGTCGAAGCTTCGGTCATGAGCACGGAGTCTAAGGGTCACCCGGTACGATGCCTCGCCATGGAAGCCCGCCGAGTGCTCGCGCACGCCGTGGAGCAGCTCGTGGCGTCGCCGGCGATCGACCACTGGCAGCGTGGCCGGGAGCGCATCGAAGCAGAGGATCTGCTGGGCTACGTGCTCGGCGACGAGCCGGAGCCGGGCGACGAGGTGTCGGGCGCGAACATCCGCAGGTTCTCGGAGCTCGTCGCCCGGCGGGTGACGGGCGAGCCGATCGCCTTCATCAAGGGGTACGCGGACTTCCGTGGTCTCGAGCTGATCGCGACCCCCGGGGTGTTCGTGCAGCGCGACTCGTCGGAGTTCCTCGCAGAGCAGGCGATCCGAAGGCTCCGGGGCCGGCAGCATCCGGTGCACGTCGACCTCGCGACCGGCGGTGGCGCGATCGCACTCGCCGTCGCGAACGAGGCGCCCGGCACCGAGGTGTGGGGCGTCGACGTCGCGGACGACGCCGTGCGGCTCGCGCGGCGCAACGCGCGCGCGTTGGAGCTCGAGGCGAGCTTCCGGGTGGGGGATCTCTTCGGTGGATTGCCGGCGAGACTGCGCGGTTCGGTCGACGTGATCACGCTCCACCCTCCGTACGTGCCCGTGGGCGAGCTCGACGACCTGCCCGGCGAGATCCGCGACTGGGAGCCGAGCCACACCCTGACCGACGACAGCGCCGACGGCATGGGGCTCATCACGCGCACCGTGAGCGAGGCGCCGCAATGGCTCCGCTCGTCCGGGTGGCTGCTCATCGAGGTGAGCCCCGACCGAGCGCGCGACGTCAAGCGCGCGTTCACCGCCGGAGGGTTCCGTGACGTCCGGAGCACGAGGGGCGGCGAGCTCCAGGTGACCCGGGTGATCGTGGGCAGGCGGCCTCGGTGAGTGAGCCGCACGTCGCACCGTACGGCGCGTGGGAGTCACCGGTGACCCCGCGCATGCTCGCCGGATCGAGCGTGAGCCTGTCGGAGCCGTGGATCGACGACGGCGCGGTGTATTGGCTCGAGGGCCGCGCCGCCGAAGGGGGGCGAAGCGTCGTCGTGCGGGGCGGACCGTGGGTCTCGCCCACCGACGTGACCCCACCTGGGGTCGATGTGCGGAGCCGGGTGCACGAGTACGGGGGCGGCGCCTGGTGCATGCATCGAGGCACCGTGATCTTCTCGGATGACGGCGACCGCCGTCTCTACCGGGGCGGCTCCGACGGGGACCCCGTGCCGATCACCCCTGACACCGACGGCATGCATCGGTTCGCAGACGGACGCGTCACGGCCGACGGACGGTTCTGGATCGGGGTGCGAGAGCGCCATGACGGGTCGGGCCGTGTGGCCGAGGTGGTGAACGAGCTCGTCGCGGTGCCGCTCGACGGTGGCACGGAGCCGCGCATCGTGGCCGGCGGGCGCGACTTCTGCTCCACGCCTCGGATCTCACCCGGCGGCTCGATGCTCTCCTGGCTCACCTGGGACCTGCCGTGGATGCCGTGGGACGGATGTGAGTTGTGGGTCGCCGACCTCGCATCGGATGGGTCGCTCTCGGGGGAGCGGCACATCGCCGGCACGTGCGGGGAAGAGTCGATCTGGCAACCGACCTGGGGGCCTGCGGGTGAGCTCCTGTTCGCGAGCGACCGTTCGGGCTGGTGGAACCTCGAGCGTATGCAGGTCGCCGACGTACAGCCGGGTGCAGGTGGCGATCGTGTGCCGCTGCATCCGCGTGAGGCGGAGTTCGGGTATCCGCAGTGGGTCATGGGGGAAGCGTCGTTCGTACCCCTGGACGATGGTCGCATCGCGTGCTGGTACGGCGAACGAGGGGTGCAGCACCTCGGGCTGCTCGATGCCGCGACGGGGGAGTTGATCGATCTCGATCTGCCCTTCACGTCGTTCGAGTGGGGACCCGGGATCGCCGCATCGGGCGACGGCGTCGTGTTCGTCGCAGGAGCGCCCGACCTGCCGTCCCAGGTCGTCTGGCTCGACCTGGGATCGCGCGCCGTCGAGGTGCTGCGCGAGAGCGTCGACATGCCGATCGATCCTTCGTTCGTTTCGGTTCCTCGCCAGATCGAGTTCCCGACCGACGGCGGTGTGACGGCGTTCGCCCACGTCTACGACCCGGTGAACCCGGGCTACTCGGCGCCGAACGGCTCGTTGCCGCCGCTCATCGTGATGAGCCACGGCGGCCCGACCGGCGAAGCCACCGCCACCCTCGACCTCTCGAAGCAGTTCTGGACCACGCGCGGGTTCGCGGTCGTGGACGTGAACTACGGAGGCTCGACCGGGTTCGGCCGGGACTATCGGAGGCGTCTCGAGGGCAACTGGGGCGTGGTCGACACGGCCGACTGCATCAACGCGGCACGCTTCCTGGTGGACGCCGGTGACGTCGACGGCGACCGGCTGCTGATCCGCGGGGGGAGCGCAGGCGGGTACACGACGCTGTGCGCGCTCACGTTCCACGACGACTTCGCGGCGGGCACGAGCCTGTACGGCATCAGCGATCTCGAGCCGTTCGCCACGGGTGACACCCACAAGTTCGAGTCTCGTTACGAGCACACGCTCGTGGGTCCGTGGCCTGAGGCGATCGACCTGTATCGGGCGAGGAGCCCCATCCACTCGGTGGATCTGCTTTCTGCGCCGATGCTGCTGCTCCAGGGCGACGAGGACGCCGTGGTGCCGCCGTCGCAGTCCGAGATCATGGTCGAGGCGCTGCGGGCCAAGGAACTGCCGTACGCCTACCTGCTGTTCGAGGGGGAGCAGCACGGGTTCCGCAAGGCGGAGACGATCGAGCGTGCCTACGAAGCGGAGCTGTCGTTCTACGGGCAGATCCTCGGGTTCGAGCCGGCGGGCGATATCCCGAAGCTCGCGATCGAGAACCTGGCGTGAGAGGGGGGTCCGCGGGGG